>NZ_JHZW01000001.1:0-265000 GCF_000688315.1 Maribacter sp. Hel_I_7
AAAGCTGCAGAACTTCGGTTGCAGTTGCATAACATGGTGCCGGGCTCCGCTCAATTTAAAAAGTTCAATACTGAATTAGGGGCGGTCAATACCAGATTATCTGAGCTTCGTAATCAAAGCAAGGCATCTCAGTTCTCTTTGGGCAGTCTCGCCAACGGCTTCAATAAATACGCTGCACTTGGTGCATCTGCCATTGCTACGGTTACCGTTTGGTATTCAGTATGCAAAAGTTGATAGCATCAACGGTAAACTGTCAGATGCCCAGTCAGATGTGCAAAAAACTACGGGGCTTAACAAAGAAGAAGTAGACGAACTTACCAAGTCCTTTGGGCTTTGGATAGCCGTACCAGTCGTATCAACAAATTAAAGATTGCCGAAGAGGGTGGTCGTATCGGTATCGCCAAAGATGAAATTGAAGATTTTGTCGAAGTTATGGATAAAGCGGTTGTTGCTTTGGGCGATTCTTTCCCTGGTGGGTAGAAGAAACGGCTTCAAACTCGGTAAACTAAAGTGCTGTTCAAGGAGACAAAGAACAAAGTGTCGATGAAGCTTACAATGCCATAGGTAGTGCCATTAATGAGCTTGGTGCAAATGGTGTGGCTACAGAGAGTAATATTGCCAATTTTGCTACCCGTGTAGGTTCGTTGCCAGATGCGCTAAAACCGAGCATTGCAGATGCGCTGGCATTGGGTGCAGGTTTTGAGGAAAGCGGTATTCAAGCGGAAATTGCCGGGCGTGCCTATAGTATTCTCTTGAACCAAGCGGCTACCAATACCGAAAAGTTTGGCGAGGTAATGGGTATTACTGCAGATGAAGTGGCAAGACTCATTAACGATGACCCGTTGGAGTTCATGATCAAATTTGCAGAGGGGCTAGATGGTATGAACGCTACCGATACCGCCGAGACCTTAATTATTTGGGCGTACAGGCAGACGGTGCCAATAAAGTGTTGGGTGCCCTGTCCAGTAATACAGATAGGTTCAGGGGTTTGCTAAACCTTAGTAACGATGCTATGCGCGAGGGTACTTCGCTCGTTAATGAATACAATATTAAGAATACCAATTTTGCCGCTACCTTAGATAAGTTGCAGAAATATTTCATGGGTATTTTTGTTAGCGGTCCCATAGTTGGGGGCGTGAAAGGTCTCATCATGAGCCTTGCTGATTTATTAGGTATTGCCGATGATTTGAACGAAGCTTTTGATAAAGAAAGCAAACAGCTTTTTGAGAATACCAAGGCGAACAGGGCATTGGCTGAATCTAGTTCCGATTTATTAGAAGAGTATGAAGCTTTGATGGATGAAGGTGTGGACCCCACCACCGAATCGAAGAAAAGATTGGACGAAATTACCTTGATATTGTCCGATAACCTGGGCGATTCGGTTATTGCCATCGATAAAGAGACAGGTGCGCTTACCTTAAATACCGAGGCGGTACGGGAACAGATAAAATTAAAGCGCTTTGCTGCAGATGAAGATGCCGCTACCATTGCCAGTCGTTTAAAAGGTGCTCAAGATGAGATTAAACTTTTAGAGCAAAGACAAAAAGCATTGCAGCCTACATTAGAAGGTAGAACCAGGTTGGCTAGAAAAGCATTGGCACCGTTCGGCACTACCGTTCCTCAAGATGATTTTCAAAGAGGGTTGCCAGAAGTACAAGAACTCAATAAAGTTTCTACTGCTTATATCAAATTATCCGATGATATCGAAACACAGAAAGAACGTGTTGCCGAATTCTTGGTACAATTAAAAGAACTTAATTTCTCTGAAGCCGATGTAGATAACCTCTTCAAGACCAATAACGGAGATGAAGCTGCAGCGGGTCCGTTATTAGGCACGTTCAATGCAGGCGGGTTGGATAATGGCGATAAGTTTAAAACACCCTCAGGTGGTACACCTGCCCAAAAAGAAGCCCGAAAGTCATTACTTGATTTTCAGCGCGAGACAGAAGATGCTCGTCTTGAACTCATATCAGATAGCTATTTAAAAGAACTGGAGCTACAGCGTATTGCCCATGAGCGTAAAATTGCCGATCTGCAGTCGCAAAAACAGACAGGGACCGCAGGCGCTACAGAGGTCAATGCCGAAATCAATAGGCAGATTGCCGTACAGAACGAAATCAACAACCTAAAGGTTGGTACCATTGTAGAGAACGGCATACAGGATCGTATTGAAAAACTGGGCGATGGCTATGAGCGCGAAAAGCAATTGCGATTGGTACAGCACAACCAACAGCTTGCCGCCTTGGGCGATAACGAGAAAAAGAAACTTGCCCTTCAAGAAGATTACAACAAGCGAGAGCTGGTCGAAGAAGAAAAGCAGTTGCAAGAGCTCTTGCGCATTGTCGATGAGATTAAGGATAGTGGTTATTTTGGCGGTGTAAATCTAGATTTGTTGACGCCTGAGCAAATACAGGTGTTTGAGTCGCTTGCCGATGACCTTATCTTAAAGCTTTCTGAAATTGGAGTTGCCAAGGCAGCGCTGGGTAAACCCAGTGCAGGCTCTGAAAGTGATGTTGATGCCGTAATTCGTTGGCGCAAAGTTTTGAAAGTACCGATATATTTGGCTTTACGCCCCAACAATGGAGCGAAACCTTTGATAGTCTCGATACCGTTAACGAAAAAATGCAGGCTGCAGTTGTGGTTGCTACAGCAATGAGCAATGCCTTTGGACAGTATAACGATTTTGTAAATAACAAAACACAGATAGAGCTTGCCAATTTCGAAAAGGCACAGCAAAAAAAGAAAGATGCCCTAGAGCGTAATCTAGAATCGGGCTATGTAAACCAACGCCAGTATAATGAAAGTGTACGTGCTATAGAACAGGAAACTGAGGCTCGTAGGGCAGAGGCAGAATATCAACAGGCGAAAAGAAACAAGGTGCAGGCTCTGGCGAATATTGCGATCAATACCGCAGCTGCTATTATGGGTATATGGGCACAGGTACCGAAATTCGATTTTGGTATTTCTGCAGGTCTTATGACGGCGTTCGTTGGCGGACTCGGACTCTTACAGGCGGGTATGGTAGCTGCTACACCGTTACCCGCTAAAGGCTATGAAATGGGGTATTATGGCAATATGCCCGTGCAACGTGAACAAGATGGTAAAGTATTCAATGCCGGTTACGGTGGCAAGCCTTCTACCCAGTTGGTAGACCAGCCAAAATATTTCTTGGCAGGTGAGGGCGGTAAAGATTTCCCGGAAATGATTATCGACGGTAGGGCGTTCAAAAATTTCAATCCAGAATTTAAAAATTCATTGTACAGAGAAATCGCCCGTGTAAAAGGGTATGAAGGTGGGTATTATCAAAATGAAGGATCTCAGGCATCGTCTTCTGGTAGCAACGATGTAATGCTAATGGCAACATTGGCACGTACCAATGAGGTGTTGGACAGGATTCAGAGAGAAGGTATTGAGGCGTTCTTGGTACGTAGTTTCCGTACCGCCAAAGATTTACAGGAAGATATAAACGATTACAACAAACTCAGAAATAAAAACAAAAAGTAATGGGGTATAACGCATATAATAATTCAATTTTTGAATCTGCAGCGGCTACAACTGCTTGTAATAAGATAATAGAAGCGTTGCAAGTTAAATTTGGTTTGGTTACAACAAACGAAGCTTTTGTGTTATCTGGTGCAGCGGCTTCATATTTGCAAGTGCCCACCGAAAATAAGAATATTAGAAATATTTCTTTTGTAACTACAGATGAAGATATGTATGCTTTTTTGGTGGGTAGGTTGTCAAGTTTGTTGTCTCCTTCAGGTATTATCGCCTATAAAGAAGTAATTCAGGTAGTGCTTACCGGTAATGTATATATAGAAATATGGTTGATTACCACTGTTTTAAATAGAGAGGTGCGTTATGGTATAGAAATGCAAGAGCGAGATGAAATACCAGCAAACCTGTTAACGTATTATCAACCATCGGGAGATTTGGCAATTGGTACACCGCCAATGGTGCATAACTATGATCAAATATTTAATCCGGGCAGTACGGTGCTATACAACCAATCGTGGCTGTTTAGTCCAAATAAGGTAAATGTGAGATGGACACAAGGTGAGGCGGTTCCTGCCGACATAGATGTCGCTACCATTATTAAAAATTATAAGACCGATGATAAATTTTCGAATTATTCCGATTATCAGGTTGAAGTTATAAGCAATATTGGTAAAGGTAACGGATTGATTTCTCCTTTTTTTAGTGCAGATATTGGTGGCAATACAGTGCATCAAATTAGTGGTAATCCATTAGATCAGACACTTAATATTTCTTTTGTCAATTTTCAGTTGATCGATCCCGGTAAGTATAGCGCCAATGTCGGTTTTCAAGTTTCGGGCATAGATGCTCGTACAGGTAGTAGGGGTTAATGGATAGAATTGTATTACCCATTGAACTTACGGTGGTAGCACCTAGTGCTGTTTACGTGAAACCTACTGAGCTTTATTTTGAACATGTTATTGGTGAGGCGTTGCCGGCAACCCAAGAGGTGGTGATAAACGATACGGGTAATTATACCATAAAATATGCCAAAGAGTTGATTGTAAATGGCAGCGGACTCATTGATCGTAGTACGCGAGATATTAATATTAAAAGTGGCTCGGGCATAAAAACGATAAACGTTGGTTTAGATCGATCTATTGAGAACAACGGTGCCCGTAATCAGAGTTATGCCATTTCGGTAGTTACTTTTGATGGTACTAAAATAGTGGAAACGGTCGTTTCGGTGTTAGATAGTAGAGAAATAAAGGTGGTGCCATCTTCTTTTAGTTTTGAGGCTATTCAAGGCGTGGAGGAATCGCCGTCTCAGGCAATACGTATCAGTTCGCCATTGCCGTACACGTACGAGATATCGGGTTGGTTAACCATCAATAGGGTGTCGGGTGTGTTGGGCAGTTCCTTTTCGGGTTTGATAGACCCTGCAGATTCAGAAAACTTTTCGCCTGGTGTGTATTCCGGTGAAATTAAACTGACATCAGATGAAGGTACGGTAGTTGTTCCGGTTACCTACACCATCAAGGCAAATTCATTCACGGAGCTGCAGCCCAACAAAATTAACTTTACCAAAGATCAGCTATTCGTTAATTTGGCTACGAAAAATACCGGGGTGTATCTTCGTGCCGTGCTAGGGCTTACCTGGTATAATTTTAAGGATGTGGCAACGGTGACCGAATATCCGCAGCATATACCAATTTTTAACGGTCAGGCAGAATTCCATCCGGGGGAATTTATTCATAGTATTATGGATAGCCTTACCGATATTGAACAGTTTATACCTGCCGATTTAGAAAGTAGGGTAGATAAACCTTTTGATTATTATACACCTGCAAGTTTGGATATCTCAATGGAGCAACGCAACTATTCAGATGGCGGTTTAGTGGAGACAAAGGAAATCAATAACCTTTTGTTTGTAAAAGGTACCAAGCCCAATCAATTTGCCAATGATGCAGGGGTTATGCTCAGTGATTATCCAGTGCGTGTTACGCCTAATAGTTATGGCATCATAAACTTTATAAAACGTAGCGGTGTACATAATATAGAGGTGCATGTTAACGGAGTGCTGAAAAGAAACATAGTTCACGATACCGTTAATGATAGTGTATTTGGCATGATATTCAGCTTTCATACCTATAAGCCTGGCGATTTGGTCTACTTGAAAATTGAAAATGAGAATGAAGGATTCTTTGAACGCCGTTTCTATGTATTTCCCGAAAACAAAGAATCGTATCATCTCGCTTGGGTTACGGAACATGAACAGTTGGATCTGTTGGAATTTACGGGCGGGTATTCGATTGAAACGGAATATGAACGTATAGAGAATAACGTTTATAAAAATCTGGTGAACGTAAAAGAAATACTGCAGACGGATAAATCACAACCATTGGTAGCGAATACCGGCTGGATATTAAAGGACAACCATGTGTTGCTCGATAGTCTTATGCGTAGTAAACGGGTGTGGCTGTTCTTGCCGAATACCGATTACAAGATTGCTCTGGTACCACAAGGTAAAAAGCTGTCAAATTATGATAGCGACCAGGCAACCTATGCTTATGATATAGAATTCACTATTAACCCAGACAATGATGCAAAAGTTTATCCACGATAATTTTATGCTGGACCTAACCAGTTATCAAATAGATAGGGTAGAGGAGAACCAATGGTTTTCAGATGATTTCTTTACCAAATATACCTTTCCGTTCGAGCTAAAGATAACCGATGAAATCAATCGTTATTTTGGCGGCATTTTAGATTATAATATTGAATCGCCGGTGACTGTATACAACGGATATTTCTTTATTGACGGCGGTCATGAAGAGGCTGTGTTGGAGATTAAAGATGTAAAAGGTAAAACCGCTACTATAGAAATTAGCTACGGCTTGGATGAGTTTCCTAATTGGGATACCAGGCTAAGCGAATTGCCGTTACAGAAGCAAGAGCTTGGCGAATCGTTATTTGACCATGCAGAGGGTATTATAACGCAGACCTATCCGGCGGTCAACTATAATTTTGTACAAGTGCATACAGATAGTTTCAATGCGGAGGAAGATAGGTGGTTAGGTTTTGAAGGTATCATCAACAATAGAAAAGCAGGGGTGTTTTTATTGAACGAATTTGATGTTGCCGAAGACCTTACCTACAACAGAAATATCATGATACCCTTTCCCTATCTCATGCATGTATTGATAGCAGGTTTTCAAGATGCTGGTTATGAACTGAAGGGTGATGTATTGACCGATCCAGAATTGTTGAAAATTGTTTTCGTCAAAGAAGCTGAAGAATATATCAATGCTAGAATAGAGGGTGAAGAGTATGTAACCACTACAGATGAATACCAAAACTTGTATCAACAGCGTTATACCTTCGGTTTTTTAAGTGCTAGTTCAATTACTACTACTTTGGGCAGGTACGAGCATGAATATACTTTTCCGAAAAGAGGTAGATATAAAATTACCGGTAATATTTATTTACGTAGAGATGATTCTGAGGCAGAAGCAAAAATATATTTTAAAAATGCTCAGATGTGGCGGGCGTATGAAGGATTGTTGCGGTCGGGGTTTTCAGAGAAAATAAAATATGTGGATCTGGTAATCGATGTCGATAATTTAAATGATAAGTTAATCATAGAATCGAACCAAATTAATTACGGATTCACCAATGATCAGGTAGACCGCCAATTGAATATGGTAGACTTAACAATTACACCATTGGCTATTTACGATGAGAACGGTGATTTGATTCCACCATTGATTACGACCGAAAAGCTCGACCTTACCCATTGTGTTCCTGATAAAACGTTTGGTGAGCTGGTGAAAATGGTAAAGAATTGGAAGAATATGGATTTCCGCATCTATGGTAATGAGGTGCATATGAATTACATAGAACCTCAATTGAATGTCAGTGAGGCAATTGATTTCGGTAATTTCAATTTGCGTGAGCCGCGTAGAAGATATGATCAGGGAGATTCTTTTTTGTTGCAATTTAAAGATGTGGACAATGAAAATTATACCAGGGGACAATTGTTCGTAGATATCGATGGTGTACAGACTTCAGGTTTTACTACAGATGATAAGACCAACGAAATTGATATAGATGCAATACCATTGCCATTGGTGTATAGGGGCGATGTTACCACGGCATTGGCGGTGAACGACGGTAAGAGCGATTTCTGTACCGTGTTATATAATGGTGCTACAGGTATCGATAATATTGCACAAGAAGATACCGATGTCATGTTACCTGCTGTTTATGAGAATCATTGGAGCAAATGGCTATCGTTCCGTTTGCGTTCACAAGGGTTCACCACACAATTTAATGTAGCTAAACAACGAATGCAGGGAGTTACCACTTATGATAAGGTGTTCATGTACAACAATTTTCACCTTATTAAAACGCTTAATAAGGTGAATTTGCCGGGTAAAGATGTGTTTCAAGTGGAGTTGGAACTGGAGAGCCTAAAATAGTTTATCCATCAAAGCCATGTCTTCATTGGCTTCTTGTTCTACAATATGTACGTAGATCATGGTGGTCTTTATATCTGAATGCCCCATAATTTCTTTGAGCTTCATTAAACCGCCCTTCATGCGAATAAAATTGGTAGCAAAAGTATGTCGGGCAACATGGAAGCTTATCTTATGGTTATAGCCTAAATGTTTGGCAATTTTTTTGATTTCTCGGTTCATATGAACATCACTTATTTCATTCACGAACAATTGAGGATGGTGAGAAACAATATTGAGTGCCTTTTCATTTATGATAATTGTCTGTAAATTGTTCGTTTTGCTTACGTGAAAGCGAACAAAGCGATGCTCGATAATATCTTGCCGTTTTAAATCCATGATATTGCCCCATCTAATACTGGTAAAGCATGAAAATAAAAAGTAACCGAGTATCAATTTCCATTCATCTGTGATGAATTCAGAAAAATAATACTTGTAAAATCGCTCAAGCTCATGCGGTTTTAGGTCCATGCGGTTGCCGTGGGTTCTACCAACTTTAACATCTGTAGCTTCTATTGGTAATTTAATACCTGCTTTCTGGGCTTTTAAGAGAAACTTTTTAATTGTTGCTAGATTCGAGTTAACGGTTGTCGAAATATTTCCTTTCGATGCCAGATATATTCTGTACTTGTTTTCGAATTCAGGAGTAATATCAGAGAACATTATCTCATGGGGGTACTTCTGAAGTTTATTAAGAACCGTATTCATCCGTTTCAAATAGCCTTTGCTATATAATTTAGCTTCTTTCGCTAGTTGTTTTTTAAAGAATATCTTGAAATCTACACGTTCGGTGGTCTCTTTTAGTTCTTCTGCAAGTTTTGTGGCTGTCAGCGGTTTTTCATTTAGTAAGTACACCGTTTTAATTTTAGAAACCTTGGCTTCTAAATTTTCAAGAATAAGATTATAGGTCTCGGAATTATGAGCGGTAGATTTTACCCGTTCAGTTTTCTGGTCCCAGTCTTTAGGGTAGAATTCAAGCTCTGTTTTAGGTCTTTTGCGGTCTCCAGGGGAGCTAATGAACATATATAGCGGACTTTTACCGCTTTGGTTTACGTAATCCCTAAGGATAAATTTGGTTTTGATTGTCACAAAGATTTTTTTTGTGTCCAATTCTGTGTCAAAACTCGTCGAAAAGTGGCTCATAATAGAAAAAATAAAGGCGTGTGATACCAGTTAGTTAACTGTTGCACACGCCTTTAACTATTATACAATAGATTTTTGTGACCTCGACAGGATTCAAACCTGTAACCTCTTGAGCCGTAATCAAGTGCGCTATTCAGTTGCGCCACGAGGCCATTATTTGTTTCCCTTAACGGGGTGCAAATATATTTCTTTTTACATTTACCACAAAATTAAGGAGATAATATTAAATGGATTTTAAAAGTTTTATTAGAGATGTGCCCAATTTCCCTAAAGAGGGAGTCATTTTTAAGGACATAACGTTGTTATTGCAAAACCCAAATGCATTAAAAGAAACTACTAGTGCTTTATTTGAGTTGTTAGAAGGGCAAAAAATTGATAAAGTTGTGGGTATGGAAAGCAGGGGATTCATTTTTGGTCCTTTACTAGCACAAAAGCTAAATGCTGGTTTTGTACCAATTCGTAAGCCAGGCAAACTACCATCAGAAACTTTAAGTGAAACCTATGACCTGGAATATGGCACAGATACACTAGAAATACATTTTGATGCAATAAAGAAGGGGGATAAGGTTCTAGTGCACGATGATGTTTTAGCAACTGGTGGCACAGCGAATGCCGCTTGTAAATTGATTGAAAGGTTAGGTGGTGTAATAGTGCAATGCAACTTTTTGATAGAACTAATTTTTCTTAACGGAGTTTCTAAGGTTGAAGATTACCCGGTAAAATCTTTAATGAAGTATTAATCTAATGCTTTAGTGGTAATAAAATAGCGCCAACCTATAAGTGCCATTTGTAATTTACTTGCCTTGGCTAAATCTAATCGTTGTTTGCTGAAAGAAGGCAAAATTGCCTTATTAAGTTTTGCTAGTAGTTTATAGAATGATTTTTTCAAGATAAATTTTTGGTAAAAATACATAAATAATAAAGCGATTGATCAAGTCGCAGTATTTGTATGTATTGTATCTGTTGAAAAAATAATTTAATTATATAAGGGTAATGACAATACTTATGAGCATGTAAATTAAAAGTTCTAATAAAGCTATCATATGTTCGATTTAGTTGGTTAAAAGTTTTTTTTCTTGCTTGTTGATGAAAGGTAGAATGCTAGTTGTATTTCTGCAAATGTAATTTGTTAAAACAATGTATTTGAATATGGTTGTATAAGTAAAAACATGAGTTGTATTATAATTTGTAACAATAACTCTACAGAAGTGTTTTAATCTATAAGTGAAGTATTAGATTGAGTTACATTTGAAAAGAAGTGTAGCGGGTTTTTAGATGCTTTTCAGAAATCGTAGGCTCGGAATCCATTAAAATAGTAGAAAAAGAACTGTTTCATCCTTTAACTAAAAAATTATCTGATGTTTTAGATGTATCTGGGTAACATAAAAATTGAATTGTTTTAAGTTTTTATAACACATCAATTGTCATATGCTAAGAGATTTCTTCTATTTATATTTGTACAAATTCATTTAATGCTAAACTTTTTATTTATTCTGGGGGGGCTAGTTTTATTGATAGCCGGTGGTAATTGGCTGTTAAAAGCTGCGGTCGATTTATCTTTAAAATTGAAAATCCCAAAAATTGTTATAGGAATGACGGTAGTATCTTTTGCTACATCTGCACCAGAGCTTATTGTAAGCATTAATGCTGCTTTAGATGGTTTTCCAGATTTGGCACTAGGAAATGTAGTGGGGTCAAATATTGCCAATTTAGGCTTGGTACTTGCTATAACTATTTTGTTGAGTCCTATAGATGTCAGTAAAAGCTTTTATACGACTGATTGGCCTGTAATGATGATTGCCTCTTTACTATTCTTCATCTTTATTTACTTTGATGGTGTATTGGAGCAATATGAAGGTATTGTAATGGTAGTGTTCCTATTTCTGTTTTTAGTGTACTTACTCCGTTTTCAAAAACCAGCGGTTATAGATGAAGAAGACGAACCAGATGTGATGTTGCCAACATATAAAACAGCATTATTTTTAGGATTAGGTGGTGGTGCTCTTTGGGGTGGGTCTGAATTATTGATTAGTGGTGCTGTTGGTATGGCAACCGTATTTGGAGTAAGCGAACGTGTAATAGCAATTACTATAGTTTCTGTAGGGACTAGTATACCTGAATTGGCGGCATCTATTATTGCAGTGATCAAAAAGGAAAAAGCGATATCTTTAGGAAACCTAATAGGTTCCAACATTTTTAATTTGTTAGCGGTTTTAGGTATTACTTCTATAATTACCCCTATCACCGTTATGGATCAAGGTCTATTGACGAATGATATTTTTTGGATGCTAGGTATCTCTTTCCTTATTCTACCTCTAGTATTTATACCAAAAGGATTGCGATTGGGGTGGAGAGATGGTTTGGTGCTAATTAGTATATACTTAGCATTTATATACGTTACTATCGGATAATTAAAAGAATATAAAAATTAAACCAATAAAAAACGCCTTGGATATTTTCCAAGGCGTTTTTAGTATAATCGACAATTAATTTGCTATTAAAACTTAGCTGTTTTCACAGTTTTGATAATTCTCGCTGCAATCTTGTATGGATCACCATTAGAAGCTGGTCTTCTATCTTCTAACCAACCTTTATAACCTTTTTCAACAGCAATAATTGGAATACGTATTGATGCACCTCTGTCAGAAACACCCCAAGAGAAATCATTTATTGAAGCAGTTTCGTGTAAACCAGTTAAACGCTGGTCGTTAAACTCACCGTAAACGGCAATATGTTCTTTTACAAATGGTCTAAAAGACTCACAGATTGCTGCGTAAACTTCTTTGCTACCACTAGTTCTTAATGCAGTATTTGAGAAGTTAGCATGCATACCTGATCCATTCCAATCCATATCTTTTCCTAATGGTTTTGGGTGGTACTCTATATAGTATCCGTATTTTTCGGTTAATCTGTCAAGAAGGTATCTTGCAATCCAGATTTCATCACCTGCTTTTTTAGCGCCTTTTGCAAACAATTGAAATTCCCATTGTCCAGAAGCAACTTCTTGGTTAATTCCCTCAAAGTTCAAACCTGCTTCGATACATAAATCAGCATGTTCTTCAACTAGATCTCTACCATGAGTATGTAGACCACCAACTGAACAGTAGTACATACCCTGTGGTGCAGGATATCCTCCAATAGGGAAACCTAATGGCAATTGAGTTTTGGTATCCATAATGAAATACTCTTGCTCAAAACCGAACCAGAAATCATCATCCTCATCGTCAATTGTTGCTCTTCCATTAGAAACATGAGGTGTTCCATCGGCATTCATTACTTCGGTCATTACTAAATAACCGTTGATTCTGTCTGGGTCAGGGTAAATTGCTACAGGCACTAATAAACAATCAGAAGCTCCACCTGAAGCTTGTCTAGTAGAAGATCCGTCAAAAGACCAATTACCTAACTCTTCAATAGTTCCTTTAAAATCTTCATGCTCTTCAACTTTCGTTTTGCTTCGCATGTTTTGTGTTGGAAAGTATCCATCTAACCAGATGTATTCTAATTTAATTTTGGCCATAATATGTTCGTTATTTTTTAATAAAAGACAAACAAAAATATGTTTTTTATCAATCTGTACGAATTTTTGAGGGGGTTAATCTTTAAAAATTAAATTTTTTGTTATCTACCCCTATTTTTTATTGGGTATTTTATCATATTTCTATTTATAGAACGTAATTTTGTCAAATTAACAATGTATTTATATTATGATGTCATCAAGATTTGCTGCAATTGCCGAAAGTCAGAAGAGAGCCAGTATCGCCATAGAAGAAAAAGGTAGGCGGTCTGAGTTGTTCGGTATCAATGTGTTTAATGAAAGTAAGATGTTGCAATATCTTACTAAAG
This sequence comes from Maribacter sp. Hel_I_7, assembly GCF_000688315.1. Lineage (NCBI taxonomy): Bacteria > Pseudomonadati > Bacteroidota > Flavobacteriia > Flavobacteriales > Flavobacteriaceae > Maribacter > Maribacter sp. Hel_I_7. The sequence continues at coordinate 12,984 of NZ_JHZW01000001.1, forward strand.
ATGCATTGGAAAGTTTGAAAGGTGCAATGGTTTCGGGTTCTAAAATTGACAGGAAAATTGCTGATCAAGTAGCTGAGGCTATTAAAGGTTGGGCCATTACTATGGGTGCTACACATTACACACATTGGTTTCAGCCATTAACAGGTGCTACGGCAGAAAAACACGATGCCTTTTTTGATCTATTACCTGATGGTAGGGCTTTAGAGAAGTTTGGTGGCGGACAATTAGTTCAGCAAGAACCAGACGCTTCTAGTTTTCCAAGTGGTGGTATCAGAAACACCTTTGAAGCAAGAGGTTATACCGCATGGGATCCTTCTTCACCGGCATTTATATATGGTACTACCTTATGCATACCTACTATTTTTGTTTCCTATACGGGAGAGGCTTTAGATAATAAGGCTCCGTTATTAAGGGCCTTAAGTGCTGTTGATGATGCAGCTACCGCTGTTGCAAAGTACTTTGATAAAACTGTATCCAAGGTCAATGCAACTTTAGGATGGGAGCAAGAATATTTTTTGATAGATAAGGCTCTTGCACATTCTAGACCAGATATTATGATGACTGGGCGTACCTTAGTTGGTGAGACACCTGCAAAAGGACAACAGTTAGATGATCATTATTTTGGAGTAATTCCGAGTCGCGTTCTTAGTTTTATGAGCGATTTGGAAAAGGAGTGTACCAAGTTGGGAATTCCTGTTAAAACCAGACATAATGAGGTTGCTCCTAATCAATTTGAGCTTGCACCGGTTTTTGAGGAAGCAAACTTAGCAATAGACCATAACCTACTTTTAATGGATGTGATGGATAAAATTGCTGACAAACATCATTTTAAGGTTTTGTTTCATGAAAAACCATTTGCAGGTATAAATGGTTCTGGCAAGCATAACAACTGGTCATTGGCAACAGATACGGGTGTTAATCTTCTTAGTCCTGGTTCTACGCCAATGAAAAATTTACAATTTCTAACTTTTTTTATAAACACAATTAAAGCGGTTGATACTTATGAGGAGCTATTACGTTCTTCAATTGCATCGGCAGGTAACGATTATCGTTTAGGGGCAAATGAAGCTCCGCCGGCAATATTTTCAATATTCGTAGGTACACAATTAAGTAATGTTTTAGATGAATTAGAGGGTGTTTCAAAAGGAAAATTATCTCCAGAGGAAAAAACGGAATTGAAATTAAATGTGGTTGGTAAGATTCCAGAAATTTTAATGGATAACACCGATCGTAATAGAACATCACCTTTTGCATTTACCGGAAATAAATTTGAAATGCGCGGCGTTGGGGCAAAAACAAATTGTGCCAAGCCAATGACCATTTTAAATACTATAGTTGCTAAGCAATTACGAGATTTTAAAAAGGAGGTAGATTTATTGGTCGATAAGAAAAGCTTGAAAAAGGATGAGGCCGTTTTTAATGTACTTCGTGAATATATAAAAACATCTAAACGTATTCGATTTGATGGTGACGGGTATAGTGCAGAATGGGAAAATGAAGCTAAGAGAAGAAAACTTAGCAATAACCGCAATACCCCAGAAGCTCTTGAAGTATTGACATCAAAAAATAGTATTGAACTTTTTGAGTCAATGAACGTAATGAGCAAGATTGAGGTAAGCGCTCGCCAAGAAGTAGATTTAGAGAATTATATATTACGTGTGCAAATTGAGGGTAGGGTGTATAATGAATTGGTATATGGGTATATAATGCCTTCAGCATTAGAATATCAGAATATGTTGATCAAGAACGTATCTGGACTAAAGGAAATTTACGGAGCTGCCCATAAGAAATTCTCAGAAGGTCAATTGACCATGATCGAGGAAATTGCAGAGCACATAGTAGGTATCAAAAAAATGGTGGATGCTATGGCAGATGCACGTAAAAAAGCAAATGCATTAAAAGATACTAAGAAGAAGGCCGAAGCTTACTGCTATAATGTAAAGCCATATTTTTCTGATATTAGATTGCATAGCGATAAGTTAGAAAAGCTCATGGATAACAATCTATGGCCGTTAACAAAATATCGAGAATTGCTATTTATTGAGTAAGTCTTAATAAGTAATTGAAAAAATGAGGGAATATTAAGCTGTTCTAAGGTTACAGTTTTAATGATTCCCTTATTTTTGCCACAAATTTTTAATTATGTCCACATCAAGCAGTGAAAGATATCAGCAACGCGGAGTGTCTGCCTCAAAGGAAGATGTACACAATGCTATAAAGAATATTGATAAAGGTCTTTTTCCAAAGGCATTTTGTAAAATAGTTCCTGATTATTTGACGGGAAATGAAGAGTATTGCTTGGTAATGCATGCAGATGGAGCTGGAACCAAATCTTCTTTGGCATACATGTATTGGAAAGAAACCGGAGATATATCTGTTTGGAAAGGTATTGCTCAAGATGCTTTGATCATGAATATAGATGATTTAATCTGTGTTGGGGCTACTGATAATATTATGCTTTCTTCTACCATAGGTAGGAATAAGAATAAAATTCCGGGTGAAGTTCTTTCGGCAATAATTAATGGTACAGAAGAACTGATTAACGATTTAGGTGAGTTTGGTATTACTATACACTCAACGGGTGGCGAAACTGCAGATGTTGGAGATTTAGTAAGGACTATAATTGTAGATTCTACTGTTACGGCTCGTTTAAGAAGGAGTGATGTTATTGACAATGCCAATATAAAAGCTGGTGATGTAATTGTTGGTTTAGAGTCTTTTGGTCAAGCTAACTATGAAAAGGAATATAATGGTGGTATGGGAAGTAACGGACTTACTTCTGCTAGACATGATGTGTTTTCGAATTATTTAGCTGAAAAATTTCCTGAAAGTTTTGATGCAGAAGTGCCTCAAGATTTAGTGTATTCTGGTAATGTGAAATTAACCGATAAGGTTGAAAATTCACCAATCGATGCAGGTAAATTGGTGCTTTCACCAACAAGAACATATGCACCAATCGTTAAAAAAATACTTTCAAAATATAGCTCAAACGAAATTCACGGAATGATACACTGTAGTGGTGGGGCGCAAACTAAAATTCTTCATTTTATTGATGAATTACATGTAGTTAAAGATAATTTATTTGATGTGCCGCCATTGTTTAAACTCATTCAAGAACAGTCTGGTACAGATTGGAAGGAGATGTATAAGGTGTTTAATTGTGGTCATAGATTAGAATTTTATCTACCTGAGGAAATAGCAAACGACATTATTGAAATTTCTAAAAGTTTTGGTGTAAATGCTCAAATTATAGGCAGGGTAGAGGCATCAGATTCAAAAAAACTAACAATTTCAAGTAAGTATGGAACCTTTGTATATTAAGATATACGATTAGAGTAAATAAATCGTTCTTTTTGTATAAACCTATCTTGCTATGGAAAGAAAAGAATTTTTACGAACGTTGGGTGCAGGTGCTGCCTTTGCAATTACTTTTCCTTGTTTAGGAAGCTGTTCAAAAGATAGTACTGTTGAAGGTGATATTGTTACGCCGCCAACAGATGTAGATTTCACTATCGATTTAGAGTCTGCGGAAGCTGCAAAACTTGCTAACAATGGCGGATTCATTCTTAAAAATCTCGTAGTTGTCGTTAAGAATTTAGAGGGCGAGTTTGTTGCCGCAACCCAAATTTGTAGTCACGAACAATACGATCAGGTTAGATTTATTAATCAAGACGGAGGCTTTTTCTATTGTGATGTTCATGGTTCAAAATTTTCACAGACCGGTACTCCTTTAAATGAAATCCCTAACAGCACTTCAAAAGCATTAAAAATATATAATACAGCATTAGAAGGGTCTATATTAAGGGTCTACGAGTAGCTATTGTATTTTAATTAAATCAAATCACCACCAACCTAACTTATTATTCTTTATGTCAATGTCTATCTTTAATTAGAGAAAGTAAGTGAGAAAAATTTGTGCCTTAATATTCTGTATGTTGACCTGCTATATGTATGGTCAAGATGAGAAGTACGTGACTGTAAAAAAATCCTACGAAGTAATGGGTGGCGATTTTGATATCACCGTAATTTCTGAAGATGAAGAGTTAGGGTTTATTTATATACAAGAAGCTCTAGCAGAGGTTCAGAGAATTGAAAAATTAATATCATCTTGGGATGAAAATTCTGAAACTAGTTTAATTAATAGAAATGCAGGAATTAAACCTGTACCCGTAAGTTGGGAGCTATTTAAATTAATTGAACGTTCTATTCAAATATCAGAAATAACAAATGGTGCTTTTGATATCACTTTTACCGCTCTTAATGATATCTGGAAATTAGACGGTTCTATGGAGGCTATGCCTGCAAAAAACGATGTTGAGGTTCATAAGTCTAAGATAGGATACAAAAACATTATACTAAATAGTAAAGATCAAACTGTCTATCTAAGCAAAAAAGGTATGCGTATTTCTTTTGGAGGAATAGGTAAAGGGTTCGCAGCCGATAAGGCAAAAGCTTTGTTGGTTTCTAATGAAGTAAAAGCAGGGATTATTAATATAGATGGCGACATCACTACTTGGGGTACAAAAATTACGGGAGATAAATGGTTAATTGGTGTAGTTAATCCAGATTTAAAAGGAGGTATATCCTCGTGGATACCCATTTTAGAATCTTCGGTGGCCACAACAGGTGGTGATGGTAATTTTATTATTTCAGAGAATAAAAAATACACCCATATTTTAAATCCTAAAACAGGCTACCCGGCAACGGGAATAAATAGTGTGTCCGTTTTTGCCAAAAGTGCAGAATTATCGGATGCTTTGGCAACCGCTATTTTTGTAATGGGGTTGGATCGCGGTTTGGCGCTAATTAATCAACTTGGAGATACTGAGGTGATTATTGTTGATAGCACTAATAAAATGTATAAGAGCAATGGAGTCTTACTTAAATAGATTCAAAATTTCAGGTTTTACCTCTCAAATATAATTTTAATTCTTACCCTAATAATCGCTTTAGTGTGTCTGTAAATTTATTGTAAATTTGCCATACAAGTGAAGTAAGCATATGATAGACAAGTTAAACATCGTAAAACAACGTTTTGATGAGGTTTCAGACCTTATAATTCAACCGGATATTATTACCGATCAGGAAAGATATGTGAAACTCACAAAAGAGTATAAGGATCTTAAAGATTTAATGGAAAAACGAGAGGAATACCTTGAGTTGACCAATAATATCGCGGAGGCTGAAGAAATTATTGCTGATGGTAGTGATGCAGAAATGCTAGAGATGGCAAAAATGCAAATGGAGGAAGCTAAAGGTGCGATTCCAAAACTTGAAGAGGATATAAAGCTCATGTTGATTCCTAAAGATCCGGAAGATGCAAAAGATGTAGTTGTTGAGATAAGAGCAGGAACTGGTGGAGATGAAGCTAGTATTTTTGCTGGTGATCTTTTTAGAATGTATACCAAATACTGTGAGTCTAGAGGATGGAAAACTAATGTAATTGACCTTAGTGAAGGTACTAATGGTGGTTATAAAGAAATTCAGTTCGAAGTGACGGGTACAGATGTATACGGTACTTTAAAATTTGAAGCAGGCGTTCACCGTGTGCAACGTGTGCCACAAACAGAAACTCAGGGTAGAGTGCATACCAGTGCGGCTACTGTTATGGTTTTGCCTGAGGCAGAAGATTTTGACGTTCAAATAGACCCTAAAGATGTACGTATAGATTTTTTCTGTTCTTCTGGTCCTGGTGGTCAGTCGGTGAATACAACGTATTCGGCTGTGCGTTTAACGCATATCCCTACCGGATTGGTAGCGCAATGTCAAGATCAAAAATCTCAGCATAAAAATAAAGACAAGGCATTTAGAGTATTGCGTTCCAGATTATATGATATGGAATTGGCAAAGAAACAAGAAGAAGATGCTGCTAAGAGAAATTCACAAGTAAGTAGTGGTGACCGTTCTGCGAAAATTAGAACTTATAATTACCCACAAGGTAGGGTTACGGATCACCGTGTTGGTTTAACTTTATATGATTTATCTAATATTATTGATGGTGATATTCAGAGAATTATAGATGAATTAAGTTTTGTAGAAAATACAGAGAAATTGAGGGAAGCCTCAGAGATTTTTTAGCATATGACTACCCAAGAGTTAGTTGCCCAAATTCATAAAAAACAGTCCTTTTTATGTATTGGTTTGGATACCGATTTAGAGAAGATTCCTGCATTTTTGTTGGAAGAGGAAGATCCAATTTTTGCATTTAACAAAGCTATTATTGATGCAACGCATGATTTGTGCGTTTCCTATAAACCAAACATAGCTTTTTATGAAGCATATGGTGTGCAGGGTTGGTCAGCTTTGCGTAAAACGATTAAGTATTTAAATAAGGAATATCCTGAGATTTTTACGATTGCAGATGCTAAACGTGGAGATATAGGTAATACCTCTACAAGATATGCAAAGGCATTTTTTGAAGATTTAAATTTTGACTCCATAACAATTGCACCCTATATGGGTCGTGATTCTGTGGAGCCATTTTTACAATTTAAGGATAAACACACTATTTTGCTTGCCTTAACATCTAACCAAGGTGCATTTGATTTTCAAATAAAAAAAGTTGATGGAAATGAGCTTTATAAAGAAGTACTATCTGTATCTACTACTTATGAAGGGGCAGAGAATTTGATGTACGTGGTTGGTGCAACCAAGGCTGAATATCTTAAAGAAATTAGAGAAATTGTTCCTGAAAGCTTCTTGTTAGTTCCTGGTGTAGGTGCGCAAGGTGGAAGTTTAGAAGACGTTTGTAAGTATGGAATGACCAAAGGTGTTGGTCTACTTATAAATTCTTCACGTGGAATAATATATGCGTCAAATCAGGAGGATTTTGCAAGTGCCGCCAGAATCAATGCAAAAAAATTGCAAGTTTCAATGGAGAAAGAATTAGAAAGGTTAAACTAAACCTTCTAAAGTTCTTTTAATTTTCTGTGCTTTTTGTTCAAAGAAATCTCCAAATTGAGCATTGGATTGCATGCTTGAAGCTTTCTCTAAAAATGTTTGATATTGATATTCCAATAAGCTAATAATGTCTGTGTTAGCATCCATTGGTGTTACTGATCCTACTTTGCAATATTGTTTGTTCATCATTCTGATATTATGTTCTTACAAATATACGTTCAGATTTAAGTTTTGGATGTCGACATGTGGAGCCATACATCTAATTATTAGGTAATATGTCTTTTTTTTAACATTTATGTAGGTGATTATCTAAAAGACCGCTCTTTTTTGGTGAATTCCATTTATCGTAAAGGGTATATCAAAAAGAATTGATACATTGTAAATTAACTGAATTTTAAAAGAAGAATATAAATTGCTTCATTATATAACGTATCGTCATAAATCTTCTACTAAATGGGTGACATTTGTGCATGGCGCAGGTGGCAGCTCGTCAATTTGGTATAAGCAAATACGCGAGTTCAAAAAACATTTTAATGTATTGCTTTTAGATTTAAGGGGGCATGGTAATTCTAAACCTAGTCTAAAAAATGTTTTTGACGATAAATATACCTTTGATGTAATAACTAACGATATCGTTGAGGTAATTGATTTTGAGCACATCAAAAAATCTCACTTTGTAGGTATTTCATTAGGTACTATTCTTATTAGAAATTTAGCGGAGAATTATCCAGAAAGGGTAGAGAGTATGGTTATGGGAGGTGCAATTATGAAATTGAATCTGCGTTCTCAAATTTTAATGAAGCTTGGTATTATATTTAAAACTGTTATTCCATATCTATGGTTATATAAGTTTTTTGCATTTATTATTATGCCAAATAAAAATCATAAAGAGTCTAGATTGCTTTTTGTTCGTGAAGCTAAAAAGTTATATCAAAAAGAATTTATTAGATGGTTTAAGCTTACTTCAGAGATAAATCCTTTGCTTCGTTTTTTTAGATCGGCAGATATAAAAATACCAACCTTATATATAATGGGTGAAGAAGATTATTTGTTTTTACCCAGTATTCGTAAAATTGTAAAATTTCATCAAAATTCAGAACTCTTGGTAGTTGAAGATTGTGGTCATGTAGTTAATGTGGAACAACCTAGGTATTTTAATGAAAAAGTAATTGATTATTTAGCACAACAGAATTGATGCTTAATAGAATTATATTCCTATAATTCAAGTTTCTGCTTGTATGTAGTTTCGTGTTAAAACAAAAAAAAACCGATGCTCCCACCGGTTTTAACTAACTAACTAACTCAAAAAATAACTAACTCAAAAAATTGAAAATGAATGCTTTAATACTGTTCTGTTTAGTTTTTAACGCATAACTTTTTAAGATATTGTTGTTGTTTGTAAAAATCTACTTTTTATCTTGAAGTGCGAATACCTTTTTAAGGACATCTGTTGTTCTTGAAGATAATTTTGTTCTAATATCTTCCTCTTCTACAGCTATCATTTTATAGACACCAGACAAAGCTTCTTCAGTAACATAATCAGTTAAATCTGGATTAATATTATTGGTAAGTGGAATTGCGTTGTATTTAGTAATGATGGAACTCCAAATTTTATCAGCACCAACTTTTTTGAAAGAGTTGCTAATTACCGGATTAAATTTTGCGTATAATTCAGTATTAGTTTTTGTTTCTAAATACGTTGTAGCCGCATTATTACTTCCTAAAAGAATATCCTTGGCATCTGTAAAAGACATTTCTTTTACTGCATTAACAAAAATAGGTGTCGCCTCAGATACTGCATCTTCAGCTGCACGATTTAAAACTTTTAAGCCTTCATCTGCTAAATTACCCAATCCTATATCGCGTAATGTTTTGTCTACCTTCTGTAAATCTTCAGGTAATAAAATTTTCACTAATTCATTTTTATAAAAGCCGTCGGTTTGTGTTAATTTACTAACCTGCTTTTCAATACCTTGATCAAGAGCTTCTTTAAGTCCGTTTGCAATGGCTTCGTTACTTAAAACTGAATTTGTAGATCCAGGTAATTGATTTACTACTTGTTGTAATTCATTACATGAAATAGCTAAGAACATGCAAAGGACTAAACTTATTTTTTTTATCATTATAATTTAATTTATAAGGGGTTTACTTATGTTACGAGAATATTACCGTTTTATTGTTGTAGACCATAGTTTTACGAGCAATATGAAGTTTTACACCTCTAGATAATACGATTTTCTCCAAATCTCTGCCCTTGGTAATAAAATCCTCAATAGAATGAGAATGTGTTACTGTGGTAACATCCTGCTCTATTATAGGACCTGCATCTAGCTCTTCGGTTACGTAATGACTTGTTGCTCCAATGATTTTTACACCTCTCTTAAATGCCGCGTGATATGGTTTTGCACCAGCAAATGCGGGTAAAAAAGAATGATGGATATTAATTATCTTATTTGGAAATTTATTGATTAGCGTTCCGCTAACAATTTGCATGTACCTTGCCAATACTATAAAGTCAACGTTGTATTTTTTAAGTAAAGTCAATTGTTCCTTTTCAGCTTCAGTTATATTCTCTTTAGTGAAAGGAACGTGAAAAAATGGAATATTAAATTGATCAGCAATGTATTTTAAGTCATTGTGATTACTTAGAATAAAAGGTATTTCAACCGCTAACTCGCCAGAACGATATCTGCTGAGCAAGTCATAAAGACAATGATTGTATTTAGATACGAAAATTGCCATTTTTGGTAATTTATCATCAGTATGTAGGCTCCATTTCATGCTATAGGAAGTAGCTAGTTCTTCTTGAAATAAATGTTTAAAGTGATTTAAATCAGAAAAATCATCAGCAAATTCAACAACGGTTCGCATAAAAAAAACGTTTGCCGGTTTGTCTACGTGTTGATCTAGATAAACAATGTTACCTTTATTTTTATGAATAAATCCGGTTACGGTGCTTATAATACCAGCTTGATCCGGACAGTGAATTAGAATAGTTGTTTTCAATTTTTTGGTATTTTGTATGCCAAAAATAGTTCTTAATTCTTAAAATGATAGTTATTCTATTTAATTAAGGAAGATAAAAGTGTAATTAAGAATGTTCAGATTTCCAGGCTTTATAAGATTTTCTAAAGCTTTTAATCTCTTTTCTAAGTAAATTAATATATTCAGTTTCTTTAACACCGTGTTTTTCTAATCCCATGCAATAAGAGTTGATGTTTCTTATAATAATATTAATATAAGATATTGTTTCTAAGCGCTCATTATTACAATTCGAATATTCTACTTGCGCAATTTTTTGAGGTATTAAAATTGAATCTGTTAATATGGAATTCGCCATTATATCTCGAAGACTTTTTGACTCGCAAAGGCGCATTAAATCTTTATTAAATGAAACGTACGAAGCAATCTCTCTACTCATTGTACAGAGTTCCAATGCTTTTCTATAAATAGGCAAGTGTTTAAGACTTCGATATGCCATTGTGTGGGGTATTGTTAGTGTTATATAAAATTACGTTAGTTATTTGATAATTTTCTATTGAATACAAACGTTATTTGTATTTTTACCTTCGATAACAAATAATTAAACACAATAACTTTTGAATCCAAAGATAGACGAGCTTAATTGGAAAATACTGAAACAATTGCAAGATAATGCTAGGGAATCTTTTGCAAATATTGGGCGTACCGTTGGGTTAACGGCGCCTGCTGTAGCGGAGAGAGTAAAGAAAATGGAAGACCTTGGTATTATTCTTGGATATAAAGCCACAGTGTCTCATGCTTTAACCGGTCATCAGCTAAAAGCAATTATCACTTTAAGGGCTTTTATGGGTAAATTAAAACCATTTTTAGCGGTTGTGCCTTCGTTGCAAGAGGTAATAAATTGTTATCGAATTACTGGTAATGAGAATATAGTTATGGAGGTAGTTTTAAAAGATCAATTTCATTTAGAAAAATTTATAGACCAACTTATTCAATACGGTGAAACTAGAACGCATATTGTTCTTTCTCAGGTTATTTCTAATGCGCCAATGCATAAGATTAAATAGCACTATATTAAAATTCTTTTAATTAGCTTTATAATAGGATTTTTGATTTTCATCAATATCCTTTAATACTATTTTTTAAAACACTAATTCTGAAATGTAATTTTGGCTAGATTTTTGATGAAAAATACTTGATGAAAAAAATACTACTCTTTCTTTTTATTTTAATCTCGGCCAGTGCACTTTCGCAAGAACTTAGACTTTTAAGAGGTGCAATTACAGAGAATTTAATTGTTAATGATTCTGTAAGCGAGACTTATTCTCTTTATTTGCCCACTAATTTTAATGTTAATGAGACTTGGCCCGTAGTCTTTGTCATGGATTTAGATGGTAAGGGAAAAGCAGCTGTCTCTATGCTTATGCATGCTGCGGAGCAAGAAGGGTATGTATTGGCTAGTTCTAATAATATTAGTGATTCATTATCTATATCTAATAATGTTCTTGTAGCAAATAGAATGTTTAACGCTGTTTTTCAAATCATACCTACAGCTAAAAACCGAACATATACTGCCGGTTTTGGTAGTGGAGGAATGTTCGCTTCTATTTTGCCAACTTTTGTTAAGGAAATAAAAGGTGTTGTTTCAATAGGTGCATCTGTTGGAAATGTTGAAATTTTAAACGCTAAACAACCTTTTCAATTTATAGGTATCGTAAATAGAAACGATTTTAATTTTAGGTCTATGTACGTTAATAAACAAATCCTAAATAAATTGAAATTCCCTAATGAATTATTGGTTTATGATGATGAGCGTAATCTTCCTGAAAAAGATATTATATCAAGTGCTTTTAGAATACTCACATTAACTGGTATGGCAAAAAGTTATTTAAATCGTAATGATAGTTTGGTACGAGTTTCGTATAATGAGTTTTTGACAAAATCTAATTCCCTGATGTCCAATCAAAAACCATTATTGGCAGCCTACTTAATGACAGATATGGAAAAAGTATTTTATCCATTGATGAAATTAGATTCATTGAAAGAATCTCAAAAAATATTAAAACGTAGTCCTAGTTTTAGAAAAGCAAATAGAAGTCAGAACAGTTATTTTCTTAAGGAATCTTTTACCAAAGAAGATTATAGTTACTATTTAGAGGAAGATATTATTACATATAATTATGCGAATTTAGGCTGGTGGAACTTTCAGATGGAAGAGTTAAATAAGCTGGATAAAAGTGCTGTACTATTTGAGCGACAAATGTCAACAAGACTTAGGGGTTATATTAATGCATTGATTTCTGATAATATAGATTATATTTCTGCTGATGAGGAATTGGATTTGGAAGCTTTAAACTTATTGTATATGATAAAGACAATTACTTCGCCTGCGGAGTATGATGCTTATTTAAAAGTGATTTCTACTAGTTCTAAGATGGAAGATTACGGTACGGCCCTGTTTTATCTCGAAGAGCTTTTAAAGAATGGTTATACGAATACACAAGAGCTGTATTCATTAGAGCACACAGCACTATTTAGGATTATGCCAGAATTTAACGAAGTCGTTGAAAAGTATTTAAAAGGGGCCCGATACGATATTATTGAGCAGTAAGATGGGGTACTTTACTTAAATCCCAATCAATTACCAATCCTTTGGCAAGAGATTTAGCTATTTCTTTACCATATAAAACTTCGCATAAATATAATGCGGCTTCAAAGCTTTTAGCGCCACCGGCAGAGGTTATGTATTTACCGTCATGAACAAATAATATGTTATCCTTTATATTGAGATTTGGAAACATCTTTCTATAATTTTCGACGTCACTTGGAAAGGTGGTAGATGCTACTGAATCTAATATTCCAGATTTCGCTAAGAGAAAAGCACCATCGCAATGACTGGTCATGTATAATGCGTTTTTATCTGTCTCTTTTATAAAGTTAAGCATTATTGAATCTTTTAAATCTTTATCCATGGAATGCTCTGCGCTTGGTACGACCAGAATATCTATTTGAGGTAAATCATCTTTAGTATAGTCAAAATCTGGTAGTATACGAACTCCTTCAAAAGTAGTGATAGGCTCTAAAGTATTGGCAACGGTAAAAGTGTTCATCGCCTTTATACCTTCTCTAAATTTTGTATGCTGAAAAATGTCAAAAGGTGCAGTGAATTCTGTATTGAAAGTGCCATGCATAATTAGAAATGCAACGTTGTAACTATCTGGGTTTAGCTCTGGCATTGTTCTGACATTTTCAGCTATTTCTGTTGCTGCAGTAGTTTTTTTTTGTTCGCAGCTTATTAGTAAAAATGGTATAACAAGTAAAAGTTTTCTAAAATTCATAGTAGAATGTATTTGACTCGAAAGTACGATTATAAGTAAATAAACTTACAATGAATATATTGTATTTTTGAAGTGTAAACGAAGAGCAATGAGAGTATATATTTTAATTATGGTTTTGAGTGTATTTGTTTCATGTGGACAAGAAAAGAAATATCATGATGCTAAACCCGATGTAAAATCAATAACCACATCAGATAAGCTAGCAGATATTTTACTGTTTCAACAGGAATTGAATGCTGAATTTAAAGACCCGGAAACCTCGCCATTGGCAGATCGATTCCGAATAAATTTTGAGACTTTAGATTTTTATGCACCAGATACGAGTTATGTAATAGAGGCAGAGTTTGTTAGAACTCCTGAAGCATTACCATTTTCAATGCCAACAACTACAGATAGAGAATCAACTGAAGTACTTTATGGCATTGCAAAATTTACATTAAACGGAAAACAACAGCAATTAGAAATATACCAAACACCTGAATTAATAACGCAAGAGAAGTATAAAGATTATCTTTTCTTGCCATTTACAGATGCAACAAATGGGGAGGAAACATATGGTGGTGGACGTTATTTAGATTTAAGAATACCTGAAGGGAACACTATTGTGCTGGATTTTAATAAAGCATATAATCCATATTGTGCTTATAATAAAAAGTTTAGTTGTCCATTAGTGCCTGCTGTAAATAATGTAGATGCTGAAATTAGGGTAGGGGTAAAAGCTTTTGAGCATTAGATAATGCGAATAAAAAAACTCGGCAGTAAATGCCGAGTTTTTTAAACTTAAACTATAAAATCAACAATTAATTATATCAACAACTTAGAAAGAGTAGATAGCTGCAAGTACAAAAGATGATAAACTTTTTTGTGGATTTAAATCGCTGTCAGCAAAATAAAATGAATCATCAGAAGCTGAATCTAATCTTAATTCTGGTTTAATAGTCAAATTATCAACTGAATAGCTACCGGTTAACGTAACCGCAAATACGCTTGATTCTTCAACACCAGTTCCTATTGCTCCAAATTCGCCATCTAGCTCAGTAAAGTATTCGCCTCTAAGACCAATTGTAAAGTCTTCGGAAGTAGCTAATTGAGGATATAAGGCAACACCTGCAAATCCTGCAGCATCATCTCCACCATCAAAATATGCAGCGTTCAGTCCTAAAAAGAAATCATCAGATAAATCAAATCCACCTGTATAGTCAATTTCAAATGCACCATTATCTGCTAAAAAGTTAAGGTATTGTCCACTGTATCCTAGTTGTGCTCCATATGCATATTTTCCATCCATATTTAACTCGGTAATATCAGTACGATTCATAACAGCTAACATTAAGCTAAAGTCATCAGACAAAGCAAAATCAGCTTTTAAACCTGTATGAGAAAAAGGTCCGTAAGAAAATAAATAAGAAGTACTGTAGTTGAAGTTAGCTGTTGGAGAAATTACTTCGTAACCTAAAAAAGTATTAAAATTACCAAAGGTTAATGTTACATCATCACTAACATTCCAGTAAGCATAAAGTTGGTTGACAATGTTACCGGTAGCAGAATAAATAGGAGAGGCAAAAATAGCATCAGTTCCTCTAGGGCCAAAAACTAAATCAGCAACAAAACCTACTTTTTCTCCTTCGTAGCCAGCAACAACATTTGCCATACCTAAGGCGAAGCCAGGTAAATTAGCAAAAGATGAACCTGGTGCTGCATTTGGTACACCACCTGGTGCAGAGTTATCACCATTTAAATTTGCTCTATAATATGCATCTATTGATCCGCTTAAAGTAAAACTAGGAGTTGTTTCTTCCTCTTCTTGAGCAACTACACCAGCTGCTGCAAAAAGCATAAGACCTGTTGCAAAAATATTTTTTACGTATTTTGTGTAAATAATCGTTTTCATAAGTTTTGATTTAATCCCTAATGGGATGAATTAATTTTGAGAAATTTATATATCGAAAAGGTTATGTAACGGAGCGTTCTGCAAAACGCTCCGTATTTTTTTAGTGTTGATTCATTCTAAAATCAGCATAAGCATCCATACCGTGCTCATGAAGATCTAAGCCTTCAACTTCTTCTTCTTTAGAAACCCTAAGACCCATTGTTGCTTTAAGAACTCCTAAGATTAAACCGGATGTAACGATACAGAACCCGCCTACGATCAATACACCGTATAATTGAGTCATGAATTGTGCTCCACTTGCTAGGTTACCGAAGATACCTACAACTAATGTTCCCCAGATACCACAGATCAAGTGAACTGCTACAGCACCTACAGGGTCATCTAATTTTAATTTGTCAACCAAGGCAACACCACCTACAATGATAATACCGGCAATGAATCCTATGATTACGGCTTCGTTTGGTGACATTAAATCCGCTCCGGCGGTAATACCTACCAATCCACCAAGAATACCGTTTAAGAACATAGTTAAATCTAAGTTCTTATAAAGAATAGTAGAGGTGATCATTGCCCCAAAACCACCAGCTGCTGCTGCTAAACTTGTTGTAACCAATACTAATGAAGTTAATTCTGGATCTGCGGATAATACTGAACCACCGTTAAAACCGAACCAACCTAACCATAATATCAATACACCTGCAGTAGCCATTGGTATACTGTGACCTGGTATAGCATTTGGTTTACCATCTTTACCGAATTTTCCAATTCTAGAGCCTAATAAAAAGATTGCTACTAAAGCAGCCCACCCACCTACAGAGTGTACTAATGTTGAACCTGCAAAATCATAGAATCCCCATGAATCCAAGAATCCGCCACCCCATTTCCAAGCACCTACTATAGGGTATACTAAACCTACATAGATTACTGTAAATATCATGAACGCACCAATTTTCATACGCTCAGCAACTGCTCCAGATACTATAGTAGCTGCTGTTGCCGCGAACATTCCTTGAAAAAGAAAATCTGTCCACCAAGTGTAACCACCATCTGCATATTCAGCTGTCATTCCGCCTTCTGGGGCAGCAATACCAAAGCTGTCCATGCTGAACTTTAAAATTCCCATATCCCCATCTTCAAAGCCTGGATACATTAAATTAAAGCCCCATGCGTAATAAAGTAATAAGCCACCTGTTATGATAAAGATGTTCTTAAATAATATGTTTATTGTATTTTTTTGTCTGGTCAAGCCAATCTCTAAAAAAGCAAACCCTGTATGCATGAAGAATACCAGTGCGGTAGCCAACATCATCCATATGTTATTTGCTGTAAATAATCCTGCGTCCATTTCGTTTAGTTTTTAGTTAGTTATTTTATTTAGTTGATACCGGCCAAACCGTCTTCCTTAGTTCTTATTCTATAAGCCTCAATTACTTCTGAAACAAATATTTTACCATCACCTACATTACCTGAGTATGCAGATTCAAGAATAGCATTCACTGTCTTTTCAAGAAAGTCGTCAGATACTACTATGGTTAAGTATCTACGTTGAATATCTGTAGTGCTATAAGAGATACCACGATATACGTGACCTTCTTTTTCATTACCAACTCCTGTTACATCCCAGTAACTGAAGAAGTTTACTTCGATGTTATGCAACGCCTCTTTGACATCGTCAAACTTTGATTTTCTGATAATTGCCTCGATTTTTTTCATTTGAATAAGTTTTTGATATTGCCAAATATATGTTAATATGAGTATCCCCCTAAAAATAATAGGGGTTGAATGGATATTTTTATGAGTATCATAATATATACCCTATAAATTTTAGGGTATTGTTATTTTTAGAAGATAATATTGAGGATTAAGAGAATACCAAATAACAATTTGCCTATAATCATAGAATAATCGTCAGGAAATTGTGTAATAATCTGACGATTGTTTAATAAATCGGCAAATACCTGAAAAAATGTATAAAAATAAAAATGTAGATGGGTAATGTTATTTCTATAACATTTTGCAAATCCAGAGTCCCAATGAAATAGCTAGAGTTCCAATTGCAACACTTAGTCCCATATATAGGGATGTTTGAAATAGTGTAGATTCCTTTAATAGGATGTTACTTTCTAATGCGAATGTTGAGAAAGTAGTAAAGCCTCCGCAGAAACCGGTGGCTAATAATAAAGTTTGATTTTCGGAAATGTAATTGTTCTTTAGGGAGAGACCTATTAGTATACCTATTAAAAGGCAGCCAATAATGTTTACTAGAAAAGTACCTAGATAAAAATTTGAGTAATATGCATTGAGGTTTTTGGAAATGTAGTATCTTAATATACTACCAAAACCTCCTCCCAAGAAAACTAGTAGAAATTGTTTCATACCTTATAAAGGTGTAAACTAAACTGCTTTCTTGTAGCTCGTAGTAAGTAAATCTAATGGATAAATTGCTGTAGGTCGTTGGTCTGATAATTTTTGCGAAGATGTCTTCGGTTTTTGTGAAACACTTAACAAACTAACTACCACTAAAGCAATGTTAATACCTACTAATACTAAAAAAATTGTAAGAAATGTCGTCATAATATTTTACATCTTATAGATGAATAACGCAAAATTACGTTATTTGGTATATTAAACGACGATATTCAGTGTTTTGTTGTGAAAACGTTAATTTTTGTAGTGTAGGTAAAAAATTAACTATTCTTTTAGAAAAAACTTTATACAAAGGAGTAGGATTAGGAATAATGTAAAGAATATGCCAATCCATCTAACGCCTTTGAAATTTTTTTGGTGTAATTTAAAGTCTTTTCTGTAAGTAATGACGATTACTATTGCAAAAACCACCGCAAATGCGATTGCAAAAATGATTTGTCCGGTGCTAAACATATTTCATATTTTTACGCAAAGCTAACGGAAAACGGTATAATAAAGATGAAAAACAAAATCAAAGCAGTAGCAGAATTTCATAATTCTTTTGGACTAGGTGTTTCTGAGGAAATGATAGCTGATTTAGGAGAGGCAAAAAACACTTTGCGTTTTAATTTAATGGATGAGGAGAATAAGGAATATTTAGAGGCTGCTCAAAACAATGATCTTGTAGAAGTTGCAGATGCTCTTGGTGATATGTTGTATATTTTATGTGGTACAATCCTAGAGCATGGTATGCAATATAAAATTGAAGAGGTATTCAATGAAATACAACGTAGTAATATGAGTAAGCTTGGTGAAGATGGAAAACCTATTTACCGTGAAGACGGTAAAGTTTTAAAAGGGCCTAATTATTCTAAACCTAATATTGAGGTGATTTTAGATAAATAAAAAAGGGGGCAATTTGCCCCTTTTTTTATGCCTTTAATTTATATCTCCAACCAAATTTGTCTTCAGACTTATTGTACTGTATATCTGTAATTGTTTTCTTAAGTAGTTGACCATAACTATTTTCTAACTCCGGTAAGTCATAATCTGTGTCTCTATAACCAAATCCTGCAATTGGTGAAATTACTGCAGCTGTACCAGCACCAAACATTTCTTTTAAAGAACCATCTTTTGCCGCCTCAACAACTTCTTTTACCGTTATTTTTCTAACCTCTGTTTTAATACCTAGGTCTTTGGCAATTTCCAAAATACTTTTTCTAGTAATACCATCAAGGATACGATCACTAGTTGGTCCAGTTAAAAGAGTGTCATTGATTCTAACAAATATGTTCATTGCACCTGCCTCTTCAATAAATTCGTGGTTGGTATCATCTGTCCATATTACCTGATTGTATCCTTTTGCAACAGCTAATTGTGTTGGGTAAAACTGACCTGCGTAATTACCACCGGCTTTAGCGTAACCAACACCACCATTAGCTGATCTAGAATACTTCTCTTCAATAAGTACTTTTACTTTTCCTGAAAAATAAGCTCCAGACGGCGCGCAAGCGATAATGAATTTATATTCGTTGGCTGGTGATGCATGAAAGCCATTACCTGAAGCGAACATAAATGGTCTTATATATAATGAACTACCATCTTTTGTTGGTATAAAATCTTTATCAAGATTTATTAATGCATTTAATCCTTCCATGAAATAATCTTCAGGAATTTGCGGTATACACATTCTTTCCGCAGAAATGTTAAATCGCTTATGGTTGTCTAATGGTCTAAATAAAAAGACATCATTATTTTTATCCTTATAAGCTTTCATTCCTTCAAAAATGGATTGTCCATAATGGAAAATTTTTGATGAAGGGTCGAGTGTAATTGGTTGATAAGGTGTAATCTTGGGAGTTTCCCATGCACCATCTTTATACGTACAGACTAACATATGGTCTGTAAATACCGATCCAAAAGCTAGATTATCAAAATCTACTTGATCAATTTTAGAAGTTTTTACCTTTTCTACTATGATATCTTTTGTTGCAATACTCATGAAATATGTAACTTTAGTTGATTAAAATTAAACAAATATCCCTACTACCCCTTCTTTTTTAGTTTTAAATTGATCAGTTTTGTAGGTTAATCAACATTTTTAGGATTTATGAAAGGATTTAACATATTACTTGTCTTTTTGTTTGGAATTTTCACATGTCTTGCGCAGCAGAATTCTGAAATAAGTTCATCTCAATTTTATGGGAAAGAGTTTGAAGCTACTTCATTAAGTAATAAGGATGAAGTTTGGCAGACATTTTCATCAATGCCGGTTTCAGATTCTTTAAATCTTCAATTTAAATCAAAAGTAAAAGAAGTTTGTAAGGTAAAAGGTTGTTGGATGATTGTTGAATTACCTAAAGGTGAGCAAGCAATGGTTCGCTTTAAGGATTACGGATTTTTTATGCCTGCAGATATTTTAGAAAAAGAAGTTGTTTTAAATGGATTGGCTTTTGTGGAAGAAATGAGTGTTGAAGATCAACAACATTATGCAAAAGATGCAGGAAAAACAGACATTGAAATAGCAAAAATAACTGCTCCTAAAAGAACATTTAGTTTTGAAGCAACTGGAGTCTTAGTCCCAAATTAATTTGAAAAGAGAAATAATTACAACTGGCGATGGTTCAAAGACTATCCAAATTATGGATTGGCAAGAGCAGTACCATTCTAAGCATGGTGCTATTCAAGAAGCTTATCATGTTTTTATAAAATCTGGATTAGATTTATTCGAAAATCAAGAAATCAATATTATTGAAATTGGTTTTGGTACAGGTCTCAATGCCTTTATAACACTTATTGAGTTTGATAAGCGAAATTTAAAAGTTAATTATACTGGTGTAGAAGCTTATCCTGTCTCAATAGAGGAGCTGAATCAACTAAATTATTTAGAAGAATTAAAGTCACTTTCTAGAAAAGATGACTTTGATTTAATGCATATATCTCCTTGGGGCGATAAAGTTGAAATAGTTGAAAATTTCAATTTAAAAAAAGAACAGATACTTTTTAAAGAAATCAGTGCAATAGCTGAATATGATTTAATTTATTTTGACGCTTTTGGTGCCAGGGTGCAACCAGAATTATGGACTGTTGAAATTTTTCAAATTATGTTCAATGCAATGAAGAGTAATGGTTATTTAGTTACCTATGCTGCAAAAGGTAGTGTAAGAAGAGCTATGCAAGAAGTTGGTTTTTTAGTGGAGCGCTTACCTGGACCTCCTGGTAAACGCGAAATGTTAAGAGCAAAAAAGCAATAATATTTCGGGTATTAATATAACTTTAACGCCTTGTACGTCAATAGGTTTGGCAACTATGTTAAATCGAAATTAAATAGTGTATCGGGGAGCATCAAAAATAATATCTTTAGTCCATGAAAGTATTGATAACAGGTGCAACGGGTTTAGTAGGTAGCGAGTTGGTATCTCAATGCCATGAAAAAGGATACGCCGTTAACTACCTAACTACTCGGAAAAATAAAATTGTTTCAGAAGATAAATACCAAGGGTTTTTCTGGAACCCTACTGCTGGTGAAATTGATTCTAAATGTCTTGATGGTGTTTCGGTCATTATTAACTTGGCAGGTGCAAGTATTTCTAAGAGATGGACACCTAGTTATAGGAAAGAGATTATTGATAGTAGAGTAAATACATTAGAATTATTGAGGAATACTCTTTTGAATAATGAAAACCATTCTGTTAAGTCTCTTATTTCAGCCTCCGCAATTGGTATATACCCTAATTCTTTAAGTAATTTATATACTGAAAATGAAGATTCGGTAGATGATAGTTTTTTAGGTGAAGTTGTAAGTGTATGGGAGAAAAAAATCAATGAATTTAAATCTTTAGGGCTAACAGTTGCCAAAGTACGTATTGGTCTTGTAATGTCTAAAGATGGTGGTGCTTTGCCAGAAATGGCCAAACCTGTCAGAAATTACGTTGGCGCAGCATTCGGTTCAGGTGAGCAATGGCAATCATGGGTTCATGTTACCGACCTTGCAGCTATATTTCTTCATATTGCAATGTATAAATTAAAAGGTACTTATAATGGAGTAGGGCCAAATCCTGTCACTAATTCTAAATTGGTGAAAGAAATCGCAAAAGCATTAGATCAGCCTTTGTTTTTGCCAAATATCCCTAAGTTTATAATGTATACTGTGTTAGGTAAAATGGCATATATATTGTTTGCTAGCCAGCGAGTAAGTAGTAAAAAGATAGAGGAAGAGGGCTTTATATTCCAATACGCTAATATTTGTCAGGCTTTAGGTGCTATATATGACAATAATGCTGAATGTTTAGAATCTAAAACTAATGTGACAAAGCAATTTGTCAATTAAAATATATCTGTTGATCAGATGAAATTAAATCCGCCATTCGGCGGATTTTTTTTTAAACTTTTGTGACATTTTGACATTTTTAAAGAATTGGCAGTACTTTTGCCTGCTTTTAATCAGCGATTTAAATTACAATAAATTATGAGTAATAAAGAAAACACTTTGGATGATGAATTCTTGGAAGATGCGCTATTAGACAGCGAGGATCAAGAACAAAAGCTAGAGAATGAAAATGAAGAGGAAGAAATGTCGGTTGAAGAGACACTTAACGATGAACTAGCAAAAGAAAAAGATAAGTTTTTAAGACTATTTGCAGAATTTGAGAATTATAAAAGACGTACTTCTAAAGAGCGTATGGAGTTGTTTAAAACTGCAGGGCAAGAGGTAATCGTTTCTTTATTACCAGTCTTAGATGATTTTGATAGAGCTATTAAAGAATTGGCAAAATCAGATGATAAAGAGGCTTTTAAAGGTGTTGAATTAATCAATGTTAAACTTAGGGAGACTCTTAAAAATAAAGGGTTAGAGATGTTAGATGTCAATGCTGGCGATGTGTTCGATGCAGATATTCATGAGGCAATAACTCAAATACCAGCTCCAGATAAGAAGATGAAAGGTAAGGTTATTGACGTCATTGAGAAAGGATTTAAGTTGGGTGACCGTATAATTAGGCATCCTAAAGTTGTAGTAGGAAATTAAAAGATTGGAATGAAGGAAGATTATTATGAAGTATTGGGCATCAGTAAAAGTGCAACTGCTGCAGAAATAAAGAAAGCATACCGTAAAAAGGCATTGCAATATCACCCAGACAAAAATCCGGGAGATACTTCTGCAGAAGAGCAGTTTAAAAAATCTGCTGAGGCGTATGAAATCTTAAGTGACCCAGATAAGAAAGCTCGTTATGATCAGTTTGGTCATGGTGCTTTTGAAGGCGGTTCCGGTGGTTTTGGCGGCGGCGGTATGAATATGGATGATATCTTCAGCCAATTTGGTGATATTTTCGGCGGCGGTGGCGGCTTTGGAGGCTTTAGTGGTTTCGGCGGTGGCGGTGGTCAAAGAAGGGTTAAAGGAAGTAATCTACGTATTAGAGTTTCATTGACACTTGAGGAGATTGCAAATGGTGTTGAGAAAAAAGTTAAGGTAAAAAGAAAGGTTCAGGCAGAAGGTGTTACCTATAAAACGTGTACTACTTGTAATGGTAGAGGACAGGTGACAAAAATTCAGAACACTATTCTTGGTAGAATGCAAACAGCTGCTGTTTGTAGTACTTGTGGCGGTAGTGGTCAAATTTTAGACGGTAAGCCTAGTGATGCAGATGCTCAAGGTCTTAAAGTTGCAGAAGAAACCGTTTCTATTAATATTCCTGCCGGTGTTGAAGAAGGTATGCAGTTGAAAGTACCTAATAAAGGTAACGATGCTCCTGGAAACGGAGTGCCTGGAGATTTATTGGTAGCTATTGAAACACAAGAACACAGCACGTTAAAGAGAGAGGGTGATAATTTACATTATGATCTTTATGTTAGTATTTCAGAAGCTGTATTAGGAACCTCAAAAGAGATCGATGCGGTAAGTGGTAAGGTTCGTATAAAACTAGAGCCAGGTATTCAGTCAGGTAAAATATTAAGACTAAGAGGAAAAGGAATTACAAGTTTAAACGGATATGGTGCTGGTGATATATTAGTGCATGTAAATGTTTGGACGCCTAAAGAATTGAATAAAGAGCAGAGAGAGTTCTTTGAGAAAATGCAAGGCAATGATAATTTTGAACCTAAACCAGAGAAATCTGATAAGTCATTTTTTGAAAAAGTAAAAGATATGTTCTCCTAAAGGCGAAACATTTTGTTTTTAAATAAAAAACGTATATTTGAGATAATATTGGGCGACCAATATTAATTTTCTTTTTCATAGCAATTTTTTTCCCATCCTTGATTTATTAAGGGTGGGTTTTGCTTTTTAGGGCAAAAGCATTTTAAGTTTTCATATATTGATAATCGGTATTTTGTAAAGGATAAATAAAGAGTGTAGCTAGTCAAAACAATTCAATATCTTTGTAGAAATTGAGTCCATGAGTCATATTTTGGTAGCTAATGAGGTCACCAAACAGTTTGGGAGCCATACGGCATTGAAAAACGTTTCCCTAGAAATTCCTAAGAATAGCATTTACGGTTTGTTGGGTCCTAATGGAGCTGGTAAAACCACGCTAATACGTATTATAAATCAAATTACTTTTCCTGATAAAGGTTCCGTCTATTTTGACGGTGAACTTTTAAAACCAGAACATATTTCGCAAATAGGTTATTTGCCTGAAGAACGCGGACTTTACAAGAGTATGAAAGTTGGCGAGCAGGCACTTTATTTGGCGCAGTTAAAAGGACTGTCTAAAGCGGAGGCTAAAAAGCGATTGAAATATTGGTTTGAGAGGTTAGAAATAGGAGACTGGTGGAATAAAAAAATACAAGAACTTTCTAAAGGTATGGCGCAAAAGATACAGTTTGTGGTTACTGTACTTCATGAGCCCAAGTTGTTGATTTTTGATGAGCCTTTTAGTGGGTTTGATCCTATAAACGCTAATATTATAAAAGAACAAATTTTAAGTTTAAAGGAAAATGGTACTTCAATCATTTTTTCTACACATAGAATGGAATCGGTTGAAGAATTGTGCGAGTATATAGCCTTGATTCATAAATCTGAAAAAATATTGGACGGTAAACTATCTGATATTAAAAAAGCCTATAAAAACAATATTTTTAAAATAGGTTTAGAGACAGATAATCAGCAGTCTTTACTAAATGAAATGGAAGGAAAATTTCAAATTCTATCTCAAGAATATGATCGTATAGAAAATCAGTTGAACCTTAGTGTTCAATTACCTTCAAATGAATCTCGCGAAATTTTATCTTTCTTAAGTTCAAGGGGTAACGTAAATGGTTTTATAGAAACTATACCATCTGCAAATGATATTTTTATTAAGACCATTCAAAATAAAAATATCGACAATGAGTAAATTACTACTGATAATAAAAAGAGAATATATTGCAAAGGTGCGTAATAAGTCATTTGTTGTTATGACTTTTTTAAGCCCTTTTTTGATGGTGGGTATGATATTGTTGATAGCATATCTAACTCAATTGAACGACAATGAAAAAAAAGTAATTGGTGTTTTAAATGAAAGTGGTTATTTCGCAAATGAATTTGTGACCTCAGACGCTACTTCTTACATCAATTTCAAAGATATATCATTAGCGAAAGCAAAAGATTCCACGGTAAGTTTAGGCTTCTATGGGCTTATTTATTTACCTAACGAATCTAATTTAGAACAAGTAGCGCAACGGGCATTTTTTTATAGTAAAGATGCGCCAAGCGCAACCGTATTAGATAAGTTAGAGAACTCTATTACTAGTAGATTACGTCAAGAAAGATTACGAGAGCTTGGCTTATCGCCAAAAGAGTATGCCGAAATGGATCGTAGTTACAATATAAATATTGAAACTTTTGATGGACTTCAGAATATTAAAGGAATCAATGAGATTAAGGCTATAATCGGGGGTGCATTCGGGTATCTTATAATGATGTTTATTATTATTTACGGAGGTTTTGTAATGCGTAGTGTCATTGAGGAAAAAACAAGTAGAATTATTGAAGTTATTATATCATCGGTAAAGCCTTTTCATTTAATGATGGGTAAAATTATTGGTACTTCACTTGCGGGTATTACACAATTTGCAATTTGGATTGTATCAGGAGCTATCTTACTTTTTATAGGTCTGGCTATTTTTGATATTGATCCAGCTAGTTTAACCAAAGGTGGCGGTATGGCACCAGGTATGGCTAGTGGTGCTAACGTAGATGTAGACGCATTGACTCAGAACATACAATTGTATGCGCAAGAAATATTTGAAATACCCATTATTGCTATGCTGGTATTTTTTATTATTTATTTTGTCTTGGGCTATTTAATTTACAGTTCTATTTATGCGGCTATAGGTGCTGCGGTAGATAATGAAACTGATACTCAGCAATTTATTTTTCCAGTAATTTTGCCGTTAATGTTAGCTATTTATGTCGGTTTCTTTTCCGTATTCAGTAACCCTAACGGACCCATAGCTGTTGCTTTTTCTCTTTTTCCTTTAACATCACCAATTGTAATGTTAATGCGATTACCTTGGGGTATAGGTGAAGGTGGGGTACCGCTGTGGCAATTGATTACATCAATTTTAATATTAATAGGTACTTTTATAGGTATTGTATGGGTAGCAGCAAAAATTTATCGTGTTGGTATACTTATGTACGGTAAAAAACCTAGCTATAAAGAATTGTATAAGTGGCTTAAATATTCATGATGATTCAGGAGGGCACAGAAAAAATCAAAGAAATAATTGAAGACGATGTTTGGGGGACTATTAAGAAATTTTTAGACCTAGGATATCAATTCGGTGATGGTGAAAAATCTATTCACATTACTGTAGGTCTTCTTTTGTTATTAACATTAGCTTTTCTATTGACCAGTACTGTCCTGCAAGCTATTCGTAGGTTTTTCACCAGAAAAATGGAGGCTGAAGATAAACTTAAGTTTATTAGCATATTTAAGTTTATTAAGTATTTAGTTTATGTAGTGGTCATACTTTTTACAATGAGCGCGGCCGGTATAAATATTACTATTCTAATTACGGCATCTGCAGCATTATTTGTTGGTCTTGGTTTAGCTTTACAAGATATTTTTCAAGATATCATTGGTGGAGTTTTTATTATAGTGGATAAGTCTTTAAGAGTAGGTGATATCATAGAAATAGATAATAGGGTAGGTAAGGTGTTTGAAATTAAATTGCGCACTACTAGGGCAATTACTAGAGATGACAAAGTGATTATAATTCCTAACCATAAGTTTATTAGTGACATCGTTTATAATTATACGCAAAATCATAAAACAACTAGGGAGTTAGTACGTATTGGTGTAGCTTATGGAAGCGATATAGAATTGGTGACCAAGTTGCTTTTAGAAGTAGTTGGTACGCAAAGAAGTATATTAAAAAGTCCAAAACCGTTTGTCATCTTTGAAGATTTTGGAGATTCGGCATTAATATTTACAGTAAATTTTTATTTGACCGATAGTTTTACGGACCCAAAAATAAAAAGTGAAGTAAGATATAAGATTGATGCTGCTTTTAGAAAGAACAATATTTCCATCCCTTTTCCTCAAAGAGATATTCATTTATATCAACAAGGACCTTTTCAACATAGCAATGTTTCTAATGCAGAGAATAATAAAAAAACTTAGGGGTACTTTTCTTTTCGTTGGTTTGGTGCTTTCTGCTATTAATATAGTCGTTGGGCAAACTCCAGATGTTTTTAGGTTAGAATATATGTTGATGCCAGAGAATAGTGGTGAAGTAGAAACATCGCGCATAAAGCTGGTTTTAAATGTGCCATTGGCAGTACGAGAGAAAAAGGATTACTTGGTATTAGGCGCGGAGTACAATAGGTATAACTTTGAAGTGCCAGATGATTTGTTTCCTAATTCTGACGATTTAAGTAAGTTTCATGTATTGGATGTCAACTTAGCATATATGTATAAGCTAACTGAGAAATGGCGCTTAATAGCAGTGGTAACTCCACGGTGGTCTACTAACTTTGTGGAAGAGTTACAGGAAGATGATTTTAACATGAACTATACCGCAGGTGCATACAAAAATGTAAAAGATGTTGAGAAACCATATATGCTGGTTTTAGGTATTTCTTATAATGGTACCTCACCAATAGATATTCCTTTGCCTTTTGTGTACTATGAGAAAAGATTTCACCCTAATTGGTCATATATACTTGGCGCACCTAAGTCTGGTATGAAATACTTCACTAAAAAGGGACATTTTTTTCAGACCGAAATATTTTTAGATGGATATTACGTTAATATTCAAAACGATATTTTATTACCTGGTAATAATTTATCTACCGATGTTTCTTCTACGGCATTATTATTGACATTAGGGTATCAGTATAAAATAACTAAAGATATGTCCGTTTACTTTATAGGTGGCCGTTCTATTTATCAAAACAGTGCACTAAGAAATGAAGAAAGAGATGATATTTTCACGTTGAACGATGCATCAGGACTTTATTTTAGAACAGGAATAAGAATAGGAATTTAAAAAGCAGTTATGTCAAAAATATTAGTAATCGAAGATGAAGCGGCAATTAGAAGAGTTTTGGTTAAAATTCTATCTGAAGAGAATGATGCGTATTCTGTGGAGGAAGCTGAAGATGGATTGAAAGGAATTGAAACCATAAAGAATAATGATTACGACTTGGTGCTTTGCGATATAAAAATGCCAAAAATGGATGGTGTAGAGGTTCTAGAGGCTGCTCGAAAAATTAAGCCAGAAATTCCTTTTATCATGATTTCTGGGCATGGAGATTTAGATACTGCAGTTAATACCATGAGATTAGGTGCCTTTGATTATATATCAAAACCGCCAGATTTAAATAGATTACTTACCACGGTTAGAAATGCCTTAGATAGAAAAGTTCTGGTTGTAGAGAATAAGAACTTGAAGAAAAAGGTGAGCAAGAACTATGAGATGATCGGTGAAAGCGGCGAAATTAATACAATCAAGGAAATGATTGAGAAAGTAGCTCCTACAGATGCCCGTGTATTAATTACAGGGTCTAATGGTACCGGTAAAGAGCTTGTAGCACATTGGTTACATGAAAAAAGTGCAAGAAGCTCAGGTTCGTTTATAGAGGTAAACTGTGCTGCTATTCCTTCAGAATTAATAGAAAGTGAACTATTTGGACACGTTAAAGGTGCATTTACATCTGCAGTAAAAGATAGGGCGGGTAAATTTGAAGCGGCTAATAAAGGAACAATTTTTTTGGATGAGATTGGTGATATGAGTCTTTCCGCGCAAGCAAAAGTTCTAAGAGCACTTCAAGAAAGTAAGATTTCTCGTGTTGGAACGGATAAAGACATAAAGGTTGATGTTCGTGTAATTGCTGCAACCAATAAAGATTTAAAAAAGGAAATTGAGGAGGGTAACTTTAGAGAAGATTTATACCATAGATTGGCAGTTATTCTAATTCAAGTGCCTAGTTTAAACGATAGACGTGATGATATACCATTACTGATTGAGCATTTTTCTAAGAAAATTACAGAAGAGCAAGGCATGGCTGCTAAAACGTTTTCAGATACCGCTATAAAACTGCTTAAAGCCTATGATTGGACCGGTAATATTCGTGAACTAAGAAATGTTGTAGAACGACTAATTATTCTTGGAGGACAAGATGTATCGGAAGATGATGTAAAACTATTTGCCAGTAAATAACTTGGCCAACTTATTTTTTTGCACAGTCACCTATTTTGTTCAAAGCTTCTTGGGTAATTTCTTTGGTACGTAAATTGTAATATTTGCTTCCTTCTGAGATGTTAGGTTTTAGCAATTGAGCTTCGCTTTCATTGAAAATTCTTGTAGCAAAAGCAGTAGCATCTTTACAGTTGACAGTTTGAACAACTTTATCTAATGAAACTCGATATTTTTCTAGTGAAATATCAATATTTTCAAATATGTTTTTATCAAATTTTACTTTTTTTCCTGTTTTAACTTCCGTGGATGAATTTGTATTTACCGACAGTTCATTATTAGAGTATATACTATCATGAGTATCATGAGATTCTAATACTAAAATTGTGTTATCCGTAAGTTCAATAGATTCGTTCAAATAACTAATTGTCCCTTCTAGTGTAGTTGATTTTGTTGCAAGTGTTAAAACCTCAATGTTCTCGTATACACTTGTTTTGGCATACGTACATCCACAAACCTTTAATTGATCTTTTGATTTTTCTAAGGCGTTTAACGCTTTGTAAGCATAAAACCTAGCTTGGTTTATATCTTGGGTACTTAATGCAGCAGTTATCTGTGATTTTGCGTATCCCATGTTAGAATTTGCATATTCACATTCTACATTAGCTGTAAATGAGGACAAGGATACTAGTGCAATAACGCAGAAAAAATAGATATTTTTCTTCATAAGTAGGTGTATTAGCTGTAAAATTTGGGGTCTTACACAGGTAAATTTATATGCTTTACCTTGTTGAAAATATTATTTTCGATACAATACCTATCAATTTCGATAAACGGAATTTAAATGGTTTTGGTTATGTAGGATATTTTATAGAATTAGTATTCATAAATATTATATTTTATATTTCGGTATGGATAAGATAAAAGTAGACAATTATAGAACCAATAAAAATTTCAAAATAACTGATAATGAGACTTTTGAAGATTTTGGAAAATCTGATAAAGAACTTAAAAAAGAATTATCAAGTATTAGAAGAGAGCTGGGAGAGTTTCAAGATACCATATATGCACATGGAAAATACAGTATTCTAGTTTGTTTACAGGGTATGGATACCGCAGGAAAAGATAGTTTAATACGTGAAGTGTTTAAAGATTTTAATGTTAGTGGTGTTGAAGTACATAGTTTTAAGGTGCCAACAGAATTAGAATTGAGTCATAACTATTTATGGCGTCACTATTTGGTTTTACCGGCAAAAGGAAAATTCGGAGTTTTCAATAGAACTCATTATGAGAATGTATTGGTAACAAGGGTACACCCAGAGTATATATTAAGTGAGCATATACCTGGTATACATACTGTAGATGATATAGACCAAAATTTCTGGGAAAAAAGATTTGAACAAATCAACGATTTTGAGCGTCATTTAGCAGAAAATGGCACATTGATATTTAAGTTTTTTCTAAACCTATCTAAAGAAGAGCAAAGACAACGATTATTAAGAAGGCTTGCAATTAAAGAGAAACATTGGAAATTTTCTCCAGGCGATTTAAAAGAGCGAAAGCTTTGGGATGTTTACCAAAAGTGCTATGAGGAAGCTATTTCTAAAACAACTCATGATCATGCACCATGGTTTGCTATTCCTGCGGATAATAAAAAAGCTACACGTATAATAGTTGCTTCAATTTTGCTTCAATCGTTAAAAAAATACAAAGATATTAAGGAGCCTATGTTGAGCGATAAAATAAAGGCTAATTTAGACAGCTATGAAGAACAATTACAAGGTGAACAGTAAACTGGTACTATTATTTGTTATTGCTTGCACATCTTTCGGGTTTTCGCAAAGTACAGACCAAGAACAGATTAAGAAGCTTTATGATACTGCCTTAACAGAGGGTAAGGGGTATGATTGGTTAAATTACCTATCTAATCAAATAGGTGGTAGGTTATCTGGATCAATACAAGCACAGCAGGCAGTTAATTATACCAAATCTCAGTTAGATTCTTTAGGGGTCGATAAGGTTTGGCTACAACCAGTTATGGTACCAAAATGGGTTAGAGGTACGCCAGAATTTGCATATTTTGAAACGTCTCCTGGAGCCACTACAAATGTGCCCATTTGTGCATTAGGAGGTTCTGTGCCTACACCACCAAGAGGAATAAAAGCAAATATTATAGAGGTAGAGGGCATTGAGCAACTGGCAATTTTAGGTAAAGAAAAGATAGAAGGTAAGATTGTGTTTTTTAATAAACCAATGGATGCTACACAGATAGATACTTTTACAGCCTATTCTAATTGCGTTGATCAACGATATGCGGGTGCTTTGGAAGCATCTAAATATGGTGCATTTGGTGTAATTGTCAGATCAATGAATCTTCGATTAGATGATTATCCACATACGGGTTCAATGGGTTATGGTGATCAGGTTGAATCGGAAAGAATACCTGCAGCGGCAATTAGTACTAATGCTGCCGAATTGTTAAGCACTTCCTTGAAATTGAATCCTGAAATTAAATTCTTTTTTAAGCAGAATTGTAAGCAGTTTAATGATGTTGAATCTTATAATGTTATTGCTGAAATTAAAGGAAGTACTACCCCAGAAGAGGTTATAGTAGTTGGTGGGCATTTAGATTCTTGGGATCTAGGCGATGGTTCTCATGATGACGGTGCAGGTTGTGTTCAAAGTATGGAGGTCTTAAACCTTTTTAAGAAAACAGGTTATAAACCAAAACGAACAATAAGAGTGGTTCTATTTATGAATGAAGAAAATGGTTTAAGGGGAGGAAATAAATATGCAGAAGTTGCTGCGACCAATAATGAAAAACACATATTCGCTTTAGAAAGTGATTCTGGTGGGTTTACTCCACGTGGTTTTACTTTTGACAGTTCAGATAAAGACTTTGAGAAAGTGTTGGAGTGGAAAAGCCTTTTTGAACCATATTTAATACATTCTTTTAAAAAAGGATTTAGTGGTGCAGATATTGGTCCGTTGAAAAAAGAGGGTTTAGTACTTGCGGGATTAAGACCAGATTCTCAACGGTATTTTGATCACCACCATGCTGAAAACGATACGTTTGAACATGTGAATAGACGCGAACTTCAGTTAGGAGCAGCATCAATGGCAAGTTTAATTTATTTAGTAGATACGTACGGGTTTTAATTAACTATGTTCTTCTATCTACATTTGATGCATAGTGTAGATTTAAAATTATTAGGGTATTAATTATTTGTCATTTGAAATTGTTAAAATGATCAAATCGTTAAATTTCTTTACCTTTGCGGCATACTTAAAAAAACTAAAATGGAAGAAGGAATTTACGCCAAGTTTAATACAAATAAAGGCGAAATACTAGTTAAATTAACTCATGACAAAACTCCGGGAACAGTTGGTAATTTTGTTGCTTTAGCAGAGGGTAATAAAGAAAATAGCGCCAAAGGTAAAGGTGAGCCTTATTATAATGGTTTAAAATTTCATAGGGTTATTCCAGATTTTATGATTCAAGGTGGTTGTCCTCAAGGTAGAGGTACTGGCGATGCTGGTTACAAGTTTGATGATGAATTTCACCCAGAATTAAAGCATGATGCTCCAGGTGTACTATCTATGGCTAATTCTGGTCCTGGAACTAATGGTAGTCAGTTCTTTATTACACATGTACCAACACCATGGTTAGATAACAAGCATACTATTTTTGGACATGTTGCTGCAGGGCAAGAAGTTGTAGATGACATAGCACAAGATGATGTTATTGAGTCTTTGGAAATTGTAAGAGTTGGCGATGTAGCCGAAAAATGGGATGCATTAAAAGCTTTTGAAGATTTCAATGCTTCTGGAGAGCTTAGATTAGCAGCAGAAAAAGCAAAAAAAGAAGCAGAACTTGATAAAGTTGCTGCAGGTTTTGAATCTACGGCTTCTGGATTACGTTACAAAATGATTCAGAAAGGTGACGGAGCTAAAGCTGAAAAAGGGCAAAAGGTCTCTGTACATTATGAAGGGTCTCTTTTAGACGGTCAGGTTTTTGATTCGTCTTACAAGCGTAATTCTCCTATAGATTTTCAATTGGGAATTGGTCAAGTAATCCCAGGTTGGGATGAAGGTATCTCTTTATTACAAGTTGGTGATAAGGCACGTTTTGTAATTCCATCAGACTTAGCTTATGGATCTGCAGGTGCAGGTGGTGTTATACCACCAGATGCCACATTAATATTTGATGTAGAATTAATGAAAGTTGGTTAAGTAGCTTACTTTTTAAATACTATTAAAACACCTGTATTGTAATGATATAGGTGTTTTTTTGATGCTTATTTTTTTCGGGTAATAAAACTTCCTAAAAGCAATATTACATTAACAATCATTAAAACTAAAAATACGGTCAAAAATGTGGTCATAACTATAGGTATAAGGTCGGGGAACCGTTCTTGTTTAATCTATAGATAGGTATTTATATAAAAGGTTGCGTTTAAGTTGAACAAATTTTAAAATAAAGCGCATAAAAAAACCCAAACCAATTGGTTCGGGTTTTATACTATAAAAAAGTTAAATCGTTACCTAGTCAATTACTTTCACATTAACGGCGTTTAATCCTTTTTTACCTTGTTGTAGTTCAAATTCTACAACATCACCTTCACGAACTTCATCGATTAAGCCAGAAATGTGTACAAAATGATCTTCGTTTGAACCATCTTCAGTGATAAATCCGTAACCTTTAGAATCATTGAAGAATTTTACTGTTCCTTTACTCATAATAGAAAAATTAAATATTAATTAAAGTGCGAAGATAGTTTTTTTTTGTTTAAATACTTAAAAACTTACGCGTTATCTTAATGTTAATAATAATAGTCTAAAGTATTGAGAATGAACTTGTTTTTAAGCCTATGCAGTAGGGTCTGGCGTCATTCTTAAATATGGTTTTACTTCGGTAACTCCCTTAGAAAATATGTCCTTTGCATCTGCTGTAGATATAGCAGGACTAACTACTACATCCTTTCCATGTTCCCAATTTGCTGGTGTTGCAACTTTATGATTAGCTGTAAGTTGCAAGGAATCTATTACTCTTAAAAGTTCGTAGAAATTTCTTCCCGTAGATGCTGGGTACGTCAATGTCAACTTAACGGACTTATCTGGAGCAATTATAAAAACAGAACGAACGGTAAGATTGTTGTCTGCATTTGGGTGAATCATGTCATATAAATCTGAAACTTTTTTGTCTTCATCAGCTATAATAGGAAAATTAACTACCGTATCCTGAACTTCGTTAATGTCTTTGATCCATTCTGCATGTGATGCTGCGCCGTCAACACTCAAAGCAATCATTTTTACATTTCTCTTATCAAATTCTCCCTTAAAT
Organism: Maribacter sp. Hel_I_7; assembly: GCF_000688315.1. NCBI lineage: Bacteria > Pseudomonadati > Bacteroidota > Flavobacteriia > Flavobacteriales > Flavobacteriaceae > Maribacter > Maribacter sp. Hel_I_7. The sequence goes on from NZ_JHZW01000001.1 coordinate 47,464, forward strand.
TTTGCAGCTGTACCTAACTCTGTAGTACATACTGGTGTGAAATCTGCTGGGTGAGAAAATAATATTCCCCAGCTATCACCAAGGTAATCGTATAAATTTATAGTTCCTACTGAGCTATCTGCTGTGAAATTAGGAGCTTTATCTCCTAAGCGTATTGTTGCCATAATGGTATGATTTTGTATAATTAATATTATATCCTATAAAATTAGTAGATTATATAACCTTGGCTAAAGGTTTTAGGTTAAAAGTCTATTAAAATTTCTACTTTTAAATTATGGAAGAATTAGAAAAATTAAAATACCCGATTGGACATTTTGAATGCCCAAAGGATATCTCAAAAGATGATATTGAAATATGGATTAAGGTATTGGAAACCCTACCTGAACGTTTGTCAAATCTTGTAAATAATTTTTCTGAAAATCAACTCAATACCCCTTATAGAAAAGATGGTTGGACGGTAAGACAGGTAATACACCATATGGCAGATAGTCATCACCATAGTTACACACGTTTTAAATGGGCATTGACAGAGAATAGACCATTGATTAAGGTTTATGAAGAAAAAAAATGGAGTGAGCTGATTGATGCTAGAACGGCCCCAATTTCTTTATCCTTATCCTATCTGACGGCCTTGCATGCCAAATTGGTTTATTTGTTAACCAGACTTTCGTCAGAAGATTTAAAGGTAAGTTACATACACCCAGATGGAAATGTAAATGTTTCTGTGGCAGAGAATATTGGTAAATATGCTTGGCATAGTAATCATCATTTTGCTCACATTGAAAATTTAGCTTTGAGACAAAATTGGTAAGATTTTTAAATATCCTTTTTTAATAAATACATTGGTTTTTCTTCTTCAATAACATTGCTGAAAGGTACTTTGGTAGTGCCTACAATTGAGAAATTATTATTTATGTAGAATTGTAGTGCAGGTCCTTTTTGCATAGATTCTAGAAAAATGGCCTTTTTTAAATGCTTCTTGGCTATATTTTCTACAAAATGCAAGCTTTTGGTGCCTATACCTTTGCCAGAGAATTCTTTGAGAATATAAATCTTATCTAGGTAAAGAGCATCAAGCTTATTGTAGGTTTGTAATTCTTTGTGAAGCGTAATTTTAAGTATTCCTATATATTCAATATTTACTTTAATCAAATACAGAACAGTATTCTCATCTTGTTCTTCATTCAATAAAACTTGATGTGTAAAACTGCTTTCAATATAGGTGTCAGTAACTCCATTGGGCCATAAATGTCTATAATGTTGGTTATAAGCTTTTGTGCCTATTTCTATATACGTTTGGTAATGAGATGGCTGTAGTACTTCAAATTTAATAGTATCATCCATAAACTAAACTGATATACAAATTTTATTAGCTGTTTTTCTTCCACTTAATATTACAGCCAATGCTGGGCTTTTGCAGAGGGTCAATTTCTTTTCCGGTGATTAAATTGTCAATCGCATTTCTAAGATCCTTACCATTTAAAGGTAATTCGTTTCCAGGTCTAGAATCGTCTAACTGCCCTCTATAGACTAGCTTAAGCTTATCATCAAAAAGATAGAAATCTGGGGTGCAAGCCGCATCGTATTTTTTAGCTACACTCTGGTCTTCATCATATAAATATGGAAAAGTGTAATTTTCAGCTTTTGCCTTAATTCGCATGAATTGCGGAGCGTCTTCAGGATAATTTTCGACATCATTACTAGAGATAGCAATAAAATGAATACCCTTTTTCCTGTATTCTATAGCCATTTTAGTGATTTCTGGATTTACATGAATAACAAATGGGCAATGATTACAAATGAACATTATTACGGTGCCCTTTTCTCCATTTAAAGCATGTAGGTTCAACGTCTGTTTGCTAATAGTATCTAACAAACTAAATTCTGGAGCCAGTGTGCCTAGTGCCAACATTTTGCTTTCCGTTCTTGCCATATCAACTAAAATTTTAGTGTACTAAGTTAACAAATTAATACCCCTTGCTTTTACTTTATACTATTCTTAAATTCATTAATCCATTAAAAATTATAGTTATGGAAAAATCATATGTATCATTGTCTATTGCAATTAAAGCGTTACAAGAAGAAGGCTATACCGAAGATTTTAACCTTTGTGACGCTGGGGTTGAAAATAAAAACAAAAAGAAGATTCATTCGGCAACCGAATTGGATGTTGTGAAATTTTATCGTTTTGAGGGTATGAGCAACCCAGATGATAACACCATTCTGTATGTTATAGAAACCAATACAGGAGAGAAGGGGTTGTTAGTAGATGCTTATGGCATGTATTCAGGAAATGTGCCAAAAGAATTAATAGAAAAACTCAGAATTACATAATGGAAGAAACTATTACATGGGGTGATTTTAGTAAAATTGATATGAGGGTAGGTACTGTAATTGCAGTTTATGACTTTCCGGAAGCTAGAAATCCATCTTACAAATTAGAAATAGATTTTGGTTCGGAAATAGGCGTTAGAAAAACATCTGCCCAAATAACCGAAAAGTATAAAAAAGAGGAAATTATAGGTAATCAAGTTATAGCGGTGGTAAATTTTCCTAAGAAACAAATTGCGAATTTCATGAGCGAATGTCTTATATTAGGTGCTGTAGAAAAAAGTTCGGTGGTGCTAATTCAGCCTCAAATGAAAGTGCCTAACGGATTAAAAATTTCCTAAATTTTTGACAGAAAGTATTTTAGATAAGGTTCTTATTAATTTTGATTCTGGTTCATTATGGGTTATGAACTTAGTTTTAGGTTTAGTGATGTTTGGGGTTGCATTAGAGATATCAATTTCAGATTTTAAACCTCTATGGTCAAAACCAAAAGCACTATTGGTTGGGTTAACTAGTCAATTCATTTTACTGCCTGCAATTACTTTTTTACTGGTTTTGATTATTGAGCCCTTCCCAAGCATTGCGTTAGGAATGTTTATGGTTGCAGCCTGCCCTGGTGGTAATATTTCTAATTTTATTTCTTATCTGTCAAAGGCTAATACTGCATTATCTGTAAGCCTAACGGCAATTGCAACTATTTTGGCAATAGTAATGACACCATTGAATTTTCATTTCTGGTCTATGTTGTATGAACCCAGTTCAAGTCTAATAAATGAAATTTCTATATCACCTTTAGAGATGGTCAAACTGGTCTTTTTGTTGTTAGGTCTTCCGTTAGTATTGGGTATGTATTTAAATTATAGTAACCCTGTGCTAGCTTTAAAAATAGCTAAGAAGCTGAAAATAGTTTCACTAGTATTCTTTATTTGCTTAGTGTTTATAGCACTGTATAATAACCGAGTAATTTTCATGGATTATATTCTTTATGTTTTTTGGATTGTTCTAATTCATAATCTGGTAGCTTTTTCTACAGGATATAGTTTGGGGAGATTATTTCATTTACCAGAAGATAGTTTACGATCGATTACCATAGAAACCGGAATACAAAATTCTGGACTTGGGTTGTTATTAATTTTTACCTTCTTTGATGGTTTAGGAGGTATGGCATTACTTGCTGCATTTTGGGGGATTTGGCATATAATTTCTGGTTTAATTTTAGCTGCTTTTTGGAATAGAAAGTCGGTTGTTAAAGAGACTGTAGCTTGAGCGGATTTATTTATTCCATAGTGAAAGTAATAGTGAAAACCGGACTTTACGGTTATCATAAAAAAACTACTATTTCAGGGCTAGAAAATATACCACTAGATAAACCGGTAATGTTCCTGCCTAACCATCAAAGTGCCTTAATAGATGTGTTGTTGATTGCAACAGATTGTAATCGTAAACCTTATTTTTTAACCAGATCAGATGTTTTTAAAGGAAAATTTTTAAAACGTGTTTTTAACTATTTTCAAATGTTACCCATTTATAGAATGCGTGATGGTAGGGGCACACTTTCTAATAATGATGCGATTTTTAATTCTTGTGCAGAAATTTTAAATAGGAGTGAGGCATTGCTTTTATTTCCGGAGGCAAATCATAGTTTGCAGCGAAGGGTTAGGCCGTTAAGTAAAGGGTTCACTAGAATATTATTCAGGGCTTTTGAGCTTTACCCAGATTTAGATGTTCAATTAATTCCTGTAGGGTTTAATTATAAAAATGCAACACATTTTCCAGATGAGGTTTCTATTTATTATGGTAACCCTATATCGGCTAAGAGGCTATTTAATGCAGCGGATTTAAATTCCTCTAGTCTTACTATCAAAAATAAGATTACAAGCAATTTACGGCAATTGACAACTCATATACCAAATGAAGAGCAATACGATGCTATAAACAATAGGCTGATAAATGAAAAAGCAGATTTTTTGAATCCTATTGCTATAAATAAGAAAGTTAAGGCTTATTCAAAGCAGTATTTAGGCGATTCTAATGAAGTGGTTATTCCGAATCAAAATACTGATTTCTACAAATCAGTATTTAGTATTTTAAATTTTCCCGTTGTTATTGTCTGGCGATTATGGCTAAAGCCGAAGGTGCCAGAAGATGAGTTTATGGGAACTTTTAGATTCGCATTTGGCTTACTATCATATCCTATTTACCTACTGTTACTTTTTATACTGTTATCAATATTTTCTACACTTAGTATTGCACTATTGATTACTGTAGTTTTAACTATGATAAACATTCTGCTGGTTAAATATGCTTTACGGTAAAGTATGAAATGAAAAGCCGTAAAATAAAAACGACCCTTATACTTAAGGGTCGTTTTTGATATTTTAGTAAAAGATTTTAATTAAATATCCTCGAAGCTTACATCTGTAAAACTAGAAGTGTTGGTAGATGTATTTTCTACTGGTACTTCAATTTCAGCTTCTTCTTTTTTAAAGTCTTTTTGGTGTCTCTCAGAGATAACTTCAGAACCTTTTTCGTTAATTATAAAATCCATCATTTCTTCAACGTTCTCTTTAAAAGCATCAAAGTCTTCTTTGTATAAATAAATTTTATGCTTTTTGTAATGGAACGATCCATCGTCATGTGTAAATTTCTTACTTTCTGTAATTGTCAAATAATAATCCCCAGCCTTAGTACTTCTTACATCGAAAAAGTACGTTCTTCTACCTGCCCGTAAAACTTTGGAGTGAATTTCTTCCTGATCTGATAAATCTCTTTCGCTCATTTCTAATGTTTAGTGTCGTTATACTATCAAAAATGAAAAAAAAAACGCTATCCGACAACAATTTTCTAATTTTCTTTCTCGGAGAGCTGTTTGTGATAGAGGTCTTTATAATACCCTTCTTGGGTATTTAATTCATCGTGGGTACCCTCTTGAATGAGTCTGCCATCATCTAAAACCAAAATTTTATCAGCATTTTTAGCCGATGATACTCTATGACTTACAATTAATGTAGTTCTATTCTTAGAAGCTTTTTTAAGATTATTTAAAATTTCTTCTTCGGTTTCGGTATCAACAGCAGAAAGGCAATCATCGAATAAATAGATTTGTGGTTTTTTAATTAAAGCTCTTGCAATTGAAACTCTTTGCTTTTGTCCTCCACTTAATGTAATGCCTCTTTCGCCAAGAACAGTATCGTACTTTTTAGAGAAGCCCATAATATTTTCATGAACTACAGCATCTTTAGCTATATCTATAATTTCTTGGTCTGTTGCATTTTCTTTCCCAAACTTAATGTTGTTCTTAATACTGTCAGAGAATAAGAATGCATCTTGCGGTACTGCACCAATAGATTCTCTTAAACTAGTAAGGTCTATGCTCTTTATTGGCTCGTTATCAATTAAGATTTCTCCAGAAGTAGTGTCGTATAATCGTGCTACCAAATCAAGAATAGTAGATTTTCCAGAACCTGTTTTGCCAATAATAGCTGTAGTCTCGCCTTCATTTATAGTGAACGATAAATGTTTTAGGGCATTTATGTTAGTGTCTTGGTAAGTGAAATCTACATCTTTAAATTCAATTTTGCCTTTTACCTTGTGCTCATGAGTAGGAGTGTTTTTTAATTCAGATTCTTGATTTAAAAATTCATTGATACGCTCTTGACTTGCTGCTGCTCTTTGTACAATAGAAGTTAGCCACCCAACAATAGCAACTGGCCATGTTAACATATTTACATATAATATGAATTCAGCTATAAGCCCAACTTCAATTTCACCCGCTAAATATTGTTTGCCTCCAATATATATGACCAAAATATTACTGATTCCTATTAAAAGAATCATTAAAGGAAAAAACCAAGCGTTTACTTTTGCTAGACTTACACTTTTTTCTTTTCCCTCGATGGCAAGATTTACTAAGTCATTATTTGTTTGTGGTTCTAATGCGTACGCCTTAATAACAGATACCCCAGAAAATATTTCTTGTGTAAACGTGGATAAAGTTGATAGGTATTGTTGTACTATAGTGCTTCTTTTATGGATTACTTTACTTATTTGATAAATTAAAACAGATAAGATTGGTAAAGGCAATAGGGTGTAAGCAGCCAATGTTGGTGCTTTAATAAACATTAATGGTATTAAACATGCAAACAAGGTTAAGGTCTGTATACCATACATAATTGCAGGTCCTGCGTACATTCTAACTTCATTAACATCTTCACTAATTCTATTCATTAAATCTCCTGTTCTATTTTTTTTGTAGAAGTTGAGACTTAGTTTTTGGTAGTGATCAAATATTTCATTTTTAAGATCATATTCAATATACCTAGATATGTTGATAATTAGTTGACGCATTAAAAATGTAAAAAAACCAGATAATAAAGCAGCGCCAACAATAATTAAAATATATTCCATTAATAATTCTTGCGCAGTAGATTTTTCTATTTCTGCCTTTATATATTGCTCTACTACGGTAATAGAGTTATTTACATATGAGGGCATAATCAGTTGAAAAAGCCTGGCTACCACGGTAATAATGATTCCGAGAAAAAGCTTAAGCCAATATTTTTTAAAGTATTTATTAAGGTGCTTAAGTTCTTTCATAGGTAGTAAAAAAGAGAATAATATAGATTTCTGAGGTCAAAGATAGTTTTTTGACCTAAAACCATATGTTATAAATAAGCTAAGATAAATACGATTGCTATTGTGACCCTTTAAATAGATACTTACCTTTGCGGCTTTAATTAATAATTTATTAAAAAAAGTTCTTTAAAAATGCTTACAAGAAGGCACATTAGGGTTAAGGTAATGCAGAGTATATATGCTCTTATCCAATCTAAGGATGATTCATTACAGAAACAAGAGAAGTTTTTAAAAGTAAGCATAGAGAATACATATACCCTGTATTTGTTGTGGCTTAGTCTTTTCGTAGAAATACAAAAAAGGGCTGCAGACCAAATTTCTCTTTCTGCTAACAAATATATTAGCGATAAAAAGAATGAATTTCCAAATCCTAAAAAGTTTATTCAAAACAGATTGTTATTACAAATTGTAGAGAATAAAACCCTAGAGGAAGAAATTACCCATAGAAAATTAGACAACTGGTACTTGAACGAAGAGTATGTAAAACTTATCTATAAAGAAATTATAGAGAGCGAAGTATACCAAGAATACATGTCTACACCAGAAAGCGATTATGCTGCAGATAAAGAATTGGTATTAAACTTGTTCAAAAACATCATAGCGCCTAACGAGAAAATCTACGATTATTTCGAAGATGATAAATTAACATGGGTAGATGATATTCCTATTGTTAACACATTTGTTTTAAAGCATCTTAAAAAAGTAAAGCAAGTTCATCCAGAATCATACTTTTTGCCAAGTCTTTTAAAAGATGATGAGGATATGACTTTTGCTATGCAATTACTTTCTAGAACATTATTGAAAAATGATGCTTTAGAAAAGGAAATTGAAGGCAAAACACCAAATTGGGATAAAGATCGTATTGCAGGTATTGATAGTATACTATTGAAAATGGCAATTTGTGAGTTATTACATTTCCCATCTATACCAGAAAGGGTAACAATAAACGAGTATTTAGAAATTGCTAAAGAATATTCTACGCCAAAAAGTAGCATCTTTATAAACGGAATTTTGGATAAGCTTACTAAAGAATACAAGTCAGAAGGAAAGCTTAACAAAATGGGTAGGGGTCTATTATAAAAATATTTTATAATTTTACAATTAATTGATAAATCTAAATAGTATGAAAAAATTAGTTCTAATTGTTGGTCTTGTATCAATGGTAGCTTTTACTTCTTGTAAAGATAATGCGTCTAGCAAGATAAAAACGGATAACGTAGCAGAGGCTGCAGTAAGAGATGAGGCAGCAAAAGCAGTACCTGTAATGTCTTTTGAAAAGGCAGAACATGATTTTGGTACAATTGAGCAAGGAACACCTCAAGAAACAGTTTTTACATTTACCAATACAGGTAATGCGCCACTTATTATTACTGATGCAAAAAGTAGCTGTGGTTGTACTGTACCTAACCCACCAAAAGACCCTATAGCACCAGGTGAAACTGGTGAGTTGAAAGTTAATTTTAACGGTTCAGGTCAAAACCAAGTAACTAAAACTATTACGGTTACTGCAAATACAGAAAAAGGTTCAGAGCTTTTAAGAATCAAAGCTTTTGTTAACCCAAAAGGAGCAGCTCCATTAGGACCTGTTAAATAATTATAAATTACAGATATACCAAAAATGGGTGATATAGGGCAGTTTCTTCCGATGATTTTAATATTTGTGGTCGCATATTTTTTTATGATCAGACCTCAAATGAAAAGACAAAAGGATGAAAAGAAGTTTTCGGCAGAATTAAAACGTGGTGATCGTGTTATTACCAAAAGTGGTCTGCACGGAAAAGTAGTGGATTTGAATGATAAAGATTTTTCATGTGTAATTGAAACAATGGCTGGAAAATTAAAGTTTGATAGATCTGCCATCTCCATGGAAATGAGCACTAAATTAAATGCTCCAGAAAAAAAATAGATTTTTTTCAAAATTCTTATAAAAAACACCGATGTAAACATCGGTGTTTTTTTTTGCTCAAATGTGGTATATTTAAATACACTTAAATCAACAACATGCCACATAACAGAAGAAATTTTATTAGAAAAAGTACTGCAGGATTAGTAATGACAGGTGCCTCATTTATGTTTCCAATGGAACTCCTGTCAATGATGCGAAAAAAAGTAGGAGCAAATGACACTATAAATGTTGGCTTGGTTGGTTGTAAAGGAATGGGATTTTCCGATTTAACTTCATTTCTTAAAATAAGTGAAATTAATGTCATTGCCTTATGTGATGTAGATGAAAATGTATTGCGAGAAAGAACAAACGATTTGGAAAAGGCAGGTATTAAAAAGCCAAAATGGTATGGAGATTATAGAAAGTTATTAGAGAATAAAGATATTGATGTGGTGATTATTGGTACGCCAGATCATTGGCACTGTCTGCAATTAACCGATGCATTACAGGCAGGTAAAGATGTATACTGTGAGAAGCCTATAGCCAATTCCGTACAAGAGGCAAATATAATGCTAGACTTTGTGCAGTCTAGAGATAGAATGGTGCAAATAGGACAGTGGCAACGTAGTCAGCCACATTTTGTAGATGCTATTAAATATGTCCATTCCGGTGCCCTAGGTGAAATTCGATTGGCAAAAGCATGGGCGTACCAAGGCTGGATGAAACCAGTACCTGTTGTACCAGATACCGCTGTGCCTGCAGGTGTGGATTATAAAATGTGGCTAGGTCCAGCTCCAGAAAGAGCGTTCAATAAAAATAGATTTCATTTCGATTTTAGGTGGTTTTGGGATTATGCTGGCGGATTAATGACAGATTGGGGAGTTCATTTAATGGACTATGCTTTATATGGTATGAAAGCAGAAACTCCAAAATCGGTAATGGCACTTGGCGGAAAATTTGCTTACCCAAACGATGCCTCTGAAACTCCAGATACATTACAGACCGTTTACGAATATGATGGATTTTCCATTTTATGGGAGCATGCAACAGGTATTGATGGTGGTAATTATGGAAGAAACCATGGCATAGCCTTTATAGGTAATAATGGTACTCTGGTTTTGGATAGAGGAGGTTGGGAAGTAATTCCCGAAAAAGAGTTTCAGGGTTGGGGCAAGGAAGGTATTCCTAAGATGGAAGCCATGTCTAACGATAATGGTGGTTTGAGTGGCTTGGACCTACACACCCAAAATTTTATAGAAGCTGTAAAAAGCAGAGATAATTCTAAATTAAATGCACCTATTAAAGTGGGGTATGATGCTGCATTAGTTTCACATATGGGGAATGTGGCTTTTAAAACGGGAAACAGAATTTATTGGGATGAAACTGCAGGTCAGTTTAAAAATGAAGAAGCTAATCAGTTCCTAAAAGCTAATTATCATAATGGTTGGAAACTGCCAACCTTATAAAGTATTTATTTTCGGTAAATGTCATTAAGACCTTTACCTGCTAAAATTAACGGAACTATTTTGACAAGTCTTGATAGTTTCGTTTTTTCTTGCTTAGCTGTAGTTATATACTCAACGTATTCTTGTTGTTTTGAATGGGTAAGTTTGCTAAATGAGTCTTTAAGCTCAGGGTTTTTATTAAACTCCTGAGTTAAAAGTAGCGGAACTTCAATTTTACCTTTTGGTTTTTTAGAGATTTTTAATTGTAATCCTTTTTTTTGGTTTTCAATGGCTTCATTTATATAATCTGTAACGCTAGTTTTGTCAACTTCCTCTAGATTTAAAAATTTCCAATGCCGCATGGCTTTTGTTTTGCCTTCTTGTGCATTTTCAAGCACTTTCTTAGGGTCATTTAAAAAGACTCCATTAAAAAACCAAATACCAAAATGGGTTTTAAATTTACCGATGGCGATAACATTTTTGCCATCGATCATATAGGTGGGGAAACTCCATTTATAAGTTTCCGTTAAACCACAAGCTAAAGCAAGTTTTCTCAATGCGGCAACACCATTTTTAAAATGGTGCGGCTCATCATAGAATTTATCTAATTTCTCTTGTTTTTCCATAGTGTTACTGGTGTGCCGTCAATTGACAAATACGTACAATAACTTCAACAGCTTTTTGCATACTTTCTACCGGTACATATTCATATTTACCGTGAAAATTATGTCCGCCTGCAAAAATGTTAGGGCATGGTAAGCCCATGTAGCTCAATTGAGACCCATCGGTACCACCTCGTATTGGTTTAATAATTGGTTTTATGCCGATGTCTTCCATTGCTTTTTTAGCAGTTTCAACAATATGAAAAACTGGTTTAACCTTTTCTTTCATATTAAAATATTGATCTTTCAATTCAAGTGCTACACAATTATCAAATTCATGATTGTACTTTTTTACAATGGCTTCTACTAATTCTTTACGCTCATTAAAACGTCTTAAGTCATGGTCCCTTATGATAAGTTCTACGGTAGCATTTTCAATTTCACCTTCCATATGGTGTACATGAAAAAAGCCATCTCTACCATCCGTTTCTTCTGGTATTTCATGTTTAGGTAATTCACTTATAATCTTATTGGCAATTAACACCGCATTTACCATTTTACCCTTCGCATATCCAGGGTGTACGCTTTTACCTTTTATAGTGATTTTTGCTCCTGCAGCATTGAAATTTTCATACTCTAGTTCTCCTATTTGACTACCATCCATAGTGTACGCCCATTCAGCACCAAATTTTTCTACATCAAACTTATGAGCCCCTCTGCCAATTTCTTCATCCGGAGTAAACCCAACTCTAATAGTACCGTGCTTTATTTCAGGATGATTAACTAAATACTCCATAGCGGTAACTATTTCTGTAATACCTGCTTTATCATCGGCACCCAAAAGTGTCGTGCCATCTGTGGTTATAATGGTTTGCCCAATGTATTGCAATAAATCATCAAAATAACTTGAAGATAGTATGATGTTTTCTTCCTTGTTCAACACAATGTCTTTACCATCATAGTTATTGATTATTTGTGGTTTTACATTGGTGCCAGAAAAATCTGGAGAAGTATCGAAATGAGAAATAAAACCTATGGTAGGCACATTATGTTCTACATTAGATGGCAGTGTGGCCATTATATAAGCGTTTTCATCTATGGTAACGTCAGATAAGCCTATAGCACGTAATTCATCAACTAATTTGTTGGCTAAATTCCATTGCTTTTCAGTGCTCGGTGTGGTCTCAGATGATGAATCGCTCTGTGTATCAATAGTGATGTAGCTTATGAAACGATCAATAATATGTTGCATTGTAAATGGGTTTTATCAAAAATAAGCTTATAAATTGTAAATTAGTAAACGTAATATTCTATATATTTTGGCATGGAAAAATTTAAGTATTTAATAATCACAGCTTCTATTTTATTTTTTGTAAAAGTAAATGCACAGGCAGATTGTGTATTAGGGGTTGGGGTTACCAATGATTCCGTGATTTCAGATATCTTTCAGCTTAATGAAATGCAAAATGAGAAGTTGATAAGTTTTAGTGCTGAATTAAAATATAGGAATAATGTACTGAGTAATGAATTGCAGAATGTTGCAGAACGGCATCCACAGAGCAATGTAACCGAATTACGCCAACTAGCAGATAAGTATAAGGCTGTTATGGATAGTATGAACAGTGTTCAGTCACTTATTGACAAAAGAATGTTGTCTTTATTCAATCCTAAGCAATATGAGTTATACCGAACATTGTGTAAAGAAGCCAATCGTTCTCCATATTTAGTTATGCCTACAATATATGCCGATAGTATTGTTGATGAAAACAGATAAGTTATAATTAACTTTCTCGTTTACAGTTTGTACTTTTGCGACTTCTAAAATATATACATGTACAGGCTTATTATCAGACCTATTTTGTTTCTGTTAGACCCAGAAAAAGTTCATCATATTAGTTTTTCGAGTATAAAGTTTTTTTCTAAAATAGGACTTACTAGTCTTATGAAATCTATGTTTGCCGTCGAGGATAAACGTTTGGAGAAAGAACTTTTTGGCTTAAAATTTAAGAACCCTGTAGGGTTGGCAGCTGGTTTTGATAAAAACGCAGTGTTGTATAACGAGCTATCGGATTTCGGATTCGGATTTGTAGAAATAGGGACACTTACACCCAAACCACAAGAAGGAAATCCTAAAAAGAGATTATTCCGTCTTAAAGCGGATAAAGCAATCATAAACCGAATGGGTTTTAATAATCAAGGTGTTTTTGAAGCGGTAGAAAATTTAAAAAAAGAGCATAAAGTTTTAATAGGTGGTAACATTGGTAAGAATAAAATAACACCTAATAATGAAGCTATCAAAGACTATTTAATTTGTTTTGATGCCTTGTTTGATCATGTAGATTACTTTGTGGTGAATGTTAGTTCACCAAATACACCAGGTTTAAGAGAGTTGCAAGACAAAGAGCCTTTAACGGCATTGTTGAACGAACTTCAATTGGAAAACTCTAAACTTAGTAAACGTAAAAGCACAAAGCGTAAGCCAATTCTACTAAAAATAGCACCAGATCTTACAGATAGTCAGTTGTTAGATATTATTGAAATTGTAAGTACTACTACCATAGATGGCGTTATTGCAACAAACACAACCATTTCTAGAGAGAATTTAAAATCGCACGCACTTTTAATAGAAGAGGCTGGCGGACTTAGTGGTGCTCCTTTAAAAGACAGAAGTACAGAGGTGATTAGGTTTTTAGCGGAAAAAAGTAACAAAGCATTTCCAATTATTGGGGTAGGAGGTATTAACTCTGCCGAAGATGCTATTGAAAAATTAGATGCAGGTGCAGATTTAATACAACTTTGGACAGGTTTTGTATATGAGGGACCGGGTTTGGTAAAGAAAATTAATGAAGCTTTATTAGAAAGAATAGCAGAAGTCTAATACAATATACTTCAGCTAAAAAGAATAAATGCCTTTGTACGAACGTGTACAAAGGCATTTGTTTTTATTTGAGATTCTATTTTAATTTTTGACCCAAAAATCAACTACAAAAACATCTTCCAAATGTGGGGTTAAAACTGCACCAAAGGCTTTGTGGTCAGGGTGAGGTAAATATATGGCACGATCTTCTTCGCTTTCAAAAGTAAGAATGAAAGCATGGGTAAACCCTTTATCCAGTCCTTCTGGGCTATTGTTCAAGCCCCATTCATAACCTTTAATTTGTTCAATTTTAGAAGGTAATGCGCTAAAAGCATCTTCAACTTGCTTTATTTGAGCAGGTGTAGTCCCTTCTTTAAATTTAAAAAAAACGGTGTGCCTTAAAAGGCTGTCGGTTTTGATCATTTTAGTTGCTGTTATATTTTCATTTGTTGAAGCAAATGCAGAGGTCATAAACGAAATGCTAATTAATAATACCAGTACTTTAATTTTCATAGTGTCTTTATTTTTAAACAAGATATTAAAAATAGGTGTAATTCTGGGTTATTCGTACATTTCGAGAAGAACTTAAAACTCCTGAATTGAATTACGATATTTTACTTGCCTTTTCTGTAGCTACCTTCGTTTTGTCTCTATCGCCTGGTCCTGATAATATTTTTGTTCTAATACAGAGTATAAGTAATGGTAAAAAACAAGGACTAGCAGTTGTTGCAGGTTTAATGTCCGGTTGTTTAGTACATACTTCTCTTTTGGCATTTGGTGTGTCTGCCATCATAAAAAATAACCCAACCATATTTACGGGTATTAAAGCATTTGGAGCTGCGTATTTACTGTATCTCGCAATACTGGTATATAGAGGAGGTGATGCTATAGCCATAGAGGGGGAATCAAAGAATATAAAAAGCTTAGGGGCATTATATAAACAAGGATTTATAATGAATGTATTAAACCCAAAGGTGATTATATTCTTTCTGGCCTTTTTCCCTGGGTTTCTATTTTCAGACTCTTTAAGTAATGTGTTCCAATTTTATACGCTGGGTTTGTTGTTTATTCTGGTTTCATCAATTGTATTTAGTGGTATTGCCATTTTATCTGGACAGATTTCAACATTTATAAAAACTAAAGAACATACTGGTTTTATATTAAAATGGGTACAGATTATAGTGTTCATTGGTATCGCTATTTATTTATTCTTCGGTTAGTTTATTTAAAACATTAATATGACATACTTATTTAGAGTTCGTATTTTTACATAATGTCTAATTCTAAGCTTAAAATAGTTGAATGTCCTAGGGATGCCATGCAAGGCATTAAAACATTTATACCAACTAATGAAAAGGTTAGGTATATACAATCATTGTTAGGTTGTGGTTTTGATACCCTAGATTTTGGGAGTTTTGTTTCTCCCAAAGCAATACCGCAAATGGTAGATACCGCAGAGGTATTAGCAAAGCTGGATCTTTCAAAGACAAACTCAAAGTTACTGTCTATTGTGGCAAATGTACGTGGAGCGGAAGATGCAGTTTCTCATCCAGAAGTAGATTATTTAGGTTTTCCCTTCTCTATTTCAGAGAATTTTCAAATGCGAAACACGCATAAGACCATAGCACAATCTGTAGAGACTTTACAAGAGATATTTAATTTAGCCGATGCGGCCAATAAAGAGGTGGTTACTTATATATCTATGGGGTTTGGTAATCCATATGGTGACCCTTGGGATGTTGATATAGTTGGCGAGTGGACAGAGAAACTCGCAAAAATGGGAGCTAAAATATTGTCACTTTCCGATACTGTTGGATCTTCAGACCCAGAAACCATTTCATATTTATTTGCTAATCTTATTCCTAAATACCCAAATATTGAATTTGGGGCGCATTTACATACCACTCCTACTAAATGGCATGAGAAAGTTGCTGCTGCATACGAATCTGGTTGTAGACGTTTTGATGGTGCAATACAAGGATTTGGTGGCTGCCCAATGGCTAAAGATGATTTAACGGGTAATATGCCAACTGAGAAAATGCTATCGTATTTTACATCAGAAAAAGTAGAATCTGGAGTCAATTGGATGGCTTTTGAAGCTTCATATAATAAGGCAACAGAATTGTTTTCTAAATATCATTAATACCTTCCTTTTGCATTTTAATTAAAAGCTAATAACTTACTAAGTTTATTTAGATTTATTACAGATAAGCTTTGTTAAATCGAATTTAGATTATAAATTTGCGCTCCGTTAATAATTGACGGCTTGTAAAGAAAATTTATCTTGATGAAATACGCTTATCTATTTTTTTTGTTATTGTCGGCTAGCTTTTTACAGGCTCAGACTAAAACAGATTCAATTACATTAGTTCCCCAAACTCAAATCAATGCTGCGCAAAGATTACTGTCAGGTAATTATGCGTCTGCAGTTACCGTTGGTGCTTATGCGGAAATGCTATATAATCAGCCAGAGGGTGATAATGGTGAATTAGATGTGCAAAGAATGGTTTTGCTTTTTGGATATCGTTTTAATGATAAAACACAATTTGTTACAGAGGTTGAGCTAGAGCATGTTAATGAAATATTTGTAGAACAAGCATTTGTAAATTATTCCGTTGGAAATAATGTGAGCTTACGAGGTGGTTTAATGTTGGTGCCCATGGGAATTATTAATGAATTTCATGAGCCAACAACTTTTAATGGTACTGAAAGACCGGGAATGGATAATGCTATTGTACCAACTACATGGCGTGAAATTGGTGTTGGAGTTGCAGGTAGGTTCAATGATATTAATTTAGGATACCAGGCATATGTTTTTAACGGTTTTAAATCTACAGAGGCTAATGGCGCCGGTGGTTTATCTGGATTCTTAGGAGGTTCTAGCGGATTACGTGGTGGTCGCCAAAAAGCAATACAATCTACTATAGATAGCCCTACATTGTCTACTAAATTAGATTATTACGGTATTCCTGGTCTTCGTTTAGGTCTTTCTACTTATTTTGGAAAAACACAGGCAGAAGATGATATAGAAACCTTGGAAGGAGCAAATATTGGTATAGCAATGGTTGGTGTCGATGCACGTTATGCATATGATCGTTTTACGGCAAGGGGACAGTTTATAAATGCTTCTTTATCAGATACAGAAGAGTATAATACGGCTACTGGTAGAGATTTAGGTAGTGCTCTAAGAGGATTTTATGTGGAAGGAGCTTATAATTTATTGGCAATGGACAAAGAACAAAAATTATATGTTTTTACAAGGTACGAACAGTATGATACCCATGCCAATACAGCGGGTAGTTTGATACGTAATGAGGCATATGACAGAACAGATGTTACTACAGGATTAACATATCATATTGCTCCAGGTGTTGTTTTAAAAGGAGATTATCAGTTTCGTAGCAATGCCTTAGAAGGAGATGATATTAAGGATAGACTTAATTTTGGAATAGGCGTTTGGTTTTAATAGAATTACTTAAGTTTCCATTTATGAAAAAGAAGGTTGTAAAATCAGTTGTGAGCATGCTTACCATAGCCATGGTAATGGGGTTTGGTTTACCCAAAAATCTTCAGAAAAAAGTAGATAAGGAAATTACAGGTTATTTCGAAATTGAAACTTTTACAATGGAGTCTATTCCTGTCCAAAATAACTTAAATAAAGATTTGCCAAGTAAAATTACGGGCGAGAATTTATTTAAATTATTTGATGGTAAAAGTCTTATTGGATATATGTTCATTGAACAGGCACCAAGTAAAACCGCACAGTTTGACTATATGGTTTTATTGGATAAAGATTTTAAAATTTTACATTCCAAGGTTCTTATTTACCGAGAAGAATATGGTGGCGAAATAGGAAGTAAGCGCTGGCTTAAACAATTTGTCGGTAAAATACCTGGTGATAGGGTAGATCATAAAACAAATATTGATGGTATTGCAGGAGCTACTATTTCGGTTCGTTCTATGACTAATGCCATTGATGACCTTTTACAAACACTTACTATATTGCAGGAAAATAAAGTATTATAATGGAATTTAATGGTCTTTTATTAAAGCTTCCAAAAGCAATTCGCTTATTTATAGGGGCTTTTGTAATTGTACTTTCTATTGGCTATTATACAGGTTTGTTATTTGTTTCAGAAACAAGTACTTCTAATTCTAGTGGTATAGAAGAGAATTATCTTGGCAATGAAGCAGATGAAAACGCAGAGATTATGAAGTTCAAGAAAAGTAAAAGACAAATGCTGACTATTGTTCATACGCACATACTGTCCATGTCTTTTATCTTTTTTTTATTAGGTGTTTTAGTTTGGTTGACTAATTTACCAACACGGTTGAAACTCTTTTTAACTATTGAACCATTTTTATCGGTTTTACTCACTTTTGGCGGAATTTACTTTTTATGGTCAGGGATATCTTGGTTTAAATATATAGTAATGTTATCAGGTTTTTTAATGACCGCTACATATACTGCATCTGCTTTAATCGTCTTGTATCAATTAACATTTTCAGTGAAGAACGCTAATATTATTAACCAATAATATTCACTATATTTGCACGCAATTAAATCCTTAATTGCTATGCAAGCCCATCAAAATAAAATTCTAGGAGAAGGTCTAACTTACGATGACGTATTATTAGTACCTGCATATTCTGAAGTACTTCCAAGAGAAGTCAATATTCAGACAAAATTCACAAGAAACATTACAATCAACGTGCCTATTATATCTGCAGCGATGGATACGGTTACGGAGTCTAGAATGGCAATTGCCATGGCTCAAGAAGGTGGTATTGGTGTATTGCACAAGAATATGACTATTGAGCAGCAGGCAATGAAGGTAAGAAAGGTGAAAAGGGCTGAAAGCGGAATGATTTTAGATCCGGTAACCTTGCCTTTAGATTCTAAAGTAAAAGATGCCAAGGCCAATATGAAGGAGTATAGCATTGGTGGTATTCCAATTGTTGATGCTAAAGGAAAACTATTAGGTATTGTAACCAATAGAGATTTACGTTTCGAAAAAAATAACGAAAGACCTATATCTGAGGTTATGACTTCAGAAAACTTGGTAACTGCAGAAGAAGGGACTTCATTATCTGAAGCAGAAGATATTCTACAACAACATAAAATTGAAAAACTACCGGTCGTAACTAAAGATAATATCTTGGTAGGATTGATAACTTTTAGAGATATTACAAAATTAACCCAGAAGCCTATAGCGAATAAAGATCAATATGGTCGTTTAAGAGTGGCAGCAGCTTTGGGTGTTACCGGTGATGCTGTAGATAGAGCAGAAGCTTTGGTAAATGCAGGGGTAGATGCAGTAGTTATAGATACAGCTCATGGACATACGAAAGGTGTTGTGGCGGTATTACAAGCGGTAAAGAAAAAATTCCCTAACCTAGATATTATTGTAGGTAACATTGCTACAGGTGAAGCGGCAAAATATTTGGTAGATGCAGGTGCAGATGCTGTTAAAGTAGGTATTGGTCCTGGTTCTATTTGTACTACTCGTGTAGTTGCGGGTGTTGGTTTTCCTCAATTTTCTGCTGTATTAGAAGTAGCGGCAGCTATAAAAGGTTCTGGAGTTCCTGTTATTGCAGATGGTGGTATTCGTTACACTGGTGATATTCCTAAGGCTATTGCAGCAGGCGCAGATACCGTAATGTTAGGTTCGCTATTGGCAGGTACAAAAGAGTCACCCGGAGAAACTATTATTTACGAAGGAAGAAAGTTTAAATCTTATAGAGGAATGGGTTCTGTTGAAGCCATGAAACAAGGAAGTAAGGATCGTTATTTTCAAGATGTTGAAGATGATATTAAAAAATTAGTGCCAGAAGGTATTGTAGGTCGTGTACCTTACAAAGGTGATTTATTTGAAAGTATTCATCAGTTTATTGGTGGTCTTAGAGCCGGTATGGGATACTGTGGCGCTAAAGATATTGCAACATTACAGGACAATGGTAGATTTGTTAAGATCACAGCCAGTGGTATTAATGAAAGTCACCCACATGATGTAACTATTACAAAGGAGAGTCCAAATTACAGTAGATAGAAAATTAAATATTGATTATAAAAAAAGAGGTCTTTAATAGACCTCTTTTTTTATGTCTCAAAATATCAGTTTACAGAAGTGTCCAGCGGTTTTTGTGAAATTTGTACTCTTCTTAAATCGTCTGAAGCTTGAAGAACTTTTGATTTTAACGACGGATTTAAATCGGGATTTTCGTTAAGAAACGTTTGTAATATATCGTATGCTTCTTTTGAAGTGTAATTTCCTATGGTACTGCTTAACCATCGTTTTGGGAAAAAGATGTCACCGGTTTTTTGAATTTCATCCAGAAGATCAAGACTTGTTCTTAAATAATCAATCGACTCTTGTTGATGCAAAGGGTGATTCAAATTATTCATTGCATTTGCTACCCAAGATTCTTTAGCTCTGTTTTCTTCTTTGCTAAGAGATTTAAAAAAATCGTTTTTTGTTTGTAAGTCATTTGAAAGTGACGGTAGTAAATATCTAAATCGGTTTAATTTATCTTGATTGGAAATAGATTTTTCAGCCGTTACTAAAATGTTCTCGCTATCAGGATGACCATATAATGCCAAGTTTATTGCTAATTCGGTATAGTCATCATCGTTAAGTTTTAAATCATCAATCTTTATATTCTTCGTCCATATATCATATAATCGTTGAAGTGATTTATCGGTATAACCAACAGATGAAAAAGTTGAGAATAAAGTTTTTTTAATATTTGCGGGAAGTGGTTCTTGTAATTTAGTCCAGACTTGATCGGTTATTTCATTTTGGTAAAAGAGACGTTGTTCTTCGGTTAAGTATTTCCAATATACGGTAGTGGTGTATCTAGAAATAAGCCCTATCAATAATTCATTCTCTTCATCGTTTAACCCTTTTAGAAATAGTTTTAGAGCAGATGAGGGTGCAACAGCACCGTTAAGCACATTTTCAAATACATTGATATAGCTATAACCACGTGCTACCTGGTCGCTGAGGTTGGTTATTATTTCTAATTGTTCTTCTTGAATAGGAAATACCCCATAACCTTCTGCATTTGAATTATAGATAATAGCCTCAGGTTTAGGTAAACCAATGGTTTCTTTTAAATGAAACTTATCTTCAAGCATATTTACGGTAAAGACTTTAGTTTCTTTTGGATAAACAAATAGAATTTCGAAAGTCTGCGGCCAGATATTTTTACTTCCATCTTCGGCTTTCTGAAATAATTCAAATGAACTTATCCTGTTGTTTGAATCATATTTTATGTTGTCATTGAAAATAGGTCTACTAGAATTATTGACCCAAACGTTGCTCCATGCTTCAATATCTGTTGATGATTTTTTGTCAAAAATGTCTATGAGTTGACCCCAAACAGCATTTTTATAAGCA
Source organism: Maribacter sp. Hel_I_7 (assembly GCF_000688315.1). Taxonomy (NCBI): domain Bacteria; kingdom Pseudomonadati; phylum Bacteroidota; class Flavobacteriia; order Flavobacteriales; family Flavobacteriaceae; genus Maribacter; species Maribacter sp. Hel_I_7. The sequence continues at coordinate 68,619 of NZ_JHZW01000001.1, forward strand.
AAAATTGTGATGTATTCTTGTATACCACTTTTAAATGCATCCTTTCCTAAAACGGTTTCAAGCTGGCGCATCATTATAGGTGCTTTGTTATAAATGATGCTTCCGTATAATGAACCTGCATTGTTGAGGTTTTCTAAGTCTTGTCTTATGGGATTTGTGCCAAGAGTTCTGTCCTCGCCATAGGCATTGGGATAGTGGGTAATCATAAAAGCCAGTTGATGGTCTATGTTAGGAAAGGCTGGATTCATTATTTTATCTGCCATGAAATTTGCAAAAACTTCTTTCATCCAAACATCATTAAACCAATTCATGGTAACTAAATCGCCAAACCACATATGAGAGGTTTCATGAGCAATCAGTTTTGCGCGACTTAATTTTCGGTTTGCAGTTGCGCTCTCATCTAAGAAAAGAGAGCTTTCTCTGTATTGAATGGCACCAACATGTTCCATACCACCATATTGAAAACCAGGAATTGCAGCAAAATCCATTTTTTGAAAAGGAAAAGGATATGCGGTATACTCTTCTAAAAAGGTTAGTGATTGCTGGTGAAGATCAAAAATGGAATCGGTACTGTATTTAATTTTAGTAGAATCTGTTTCTCTGTACAACATAGTCATTTCCAGATTTGAGGTTTTTTGAGTTGCCGATTCAAATTTGCCTGCTACAAAAGAAAATAGATACGTACTCATTTGGTCAGATTTGCCAAAGTTGTACTGTGTAAATTCTTCTTTTTGAATTTTATTTACCTCTTTAGTACTACATAGCACTTTCCAGTCGTTAGGGGCTGTAATACTTAGTGTATAAACTCCTTTAATATTGGGTTGATCAAAACAGGGGAATAACGTTCTAGCACGGTCTGGAACTAGTAAAGTGTAGAGGTAATCTTTATTTCTATTCAATGAAAGTTCCCCGGCAATGAACGCTATGCTAACAGAGTTCTGTCCCTTTTTTAAATATTCTATTGGTAGAACAATGTGCTCATTAATATGCTGTATAGCAACAGAATCCTCATTAATAAATACCGATTTTATTTTAGCGGTTTCCTCCTTAAAATCTAGATAAACTGCCTCGTTGGTCTGATCTAAATTGAAATCTAAAATTAAATTAGAATGTATAGGGTCTTTTTGCTCTTTAGGAATTTGAAAACTAAGATTGTAGTGTACGTTAGAAATTCTAGTGCTCCTGTTGGTAGCCAATTCTAAAGAAACACCCGATGCTATATCTTTGGGAGATTCTGGGTTATTTTTACAGGAGATGATTACGAAGACCCCAAAAAACAAGTAAAATACCTTCTTCATATGTTGGTGATTATATGTTGTAGTGAAAGTACTTTAATGGAAAGTTCTATCCAATTTTTAAAGTTTGAAATAACACTAAATAAAAAATTGGTTACTCTATAGAAGAGTAACCAATTTATCATGTTAAGTTTTTAGAGGCTTACGTGTAATATTAAAAGTAAACTCTTGGTTTATTTACCAGCCTCGCCAGTGTAAGCTTTCCAATCTTTTTCTTTATAGATATTGTCTCCAAAATAGCGTGCTATTTCCATGAACGGTTCTGGTTTTTGATAGCCCGGTACCGGTGAAAGCATATTTAACTCTTCATCCAGAAAAATTGTAGTAGGGTAGCTTAAGCGTCCTTGCATTAATGCTGCGGCAAACTCATGATATCCTTTTCTGCCAGATGGAACAAATTTATAAGTCTTCCCTTTGTATTCAATTGGATCTTTTCCTTCACCATCAAACTTTACCATGTAGTAGTTGTTTTCCATATAAGCAGCTACCTCAGGATTTTGAAAAGTATCTTTATCCATTTTCTTGCACCATCCGCACCAATCTGTGTAAACATCAATGAAAACTTTTTTTGGATTCTTATCGGTTGAAGCCAATTTTGCAGCCTCATCCCATGATATCCAATTTACTTCTTGTGCATAGCTAGCAGCCGAAATAAACAGAACGGATAAGAATAAAAAAGATTTAGAAAAAAATAAAGAATACGTCGTCATGAGTTTTTTTTGAGTGTTTAGTCCAACTATTATACCAAAACTAACGTATTTTTAAACGCTTTATTTCACTTTTGCCGTTTCTTTAATAGCGAATAAATCATTTACATCTACTTGATTACGAATTAAATCATCAAATGTTTCTCTTTCGCGTATAAGAATTGCCTTTCCTTTATGCCAAAGAACTTCTGGCGGTCTAAATCTAGAGTTGTAATTGCTAGCCATTGTAAAGCAATATGCACCTGCATTTTTAAAACAAAGAATATCACCTTCGGTAATTTCATTTATTCTTTTGTTACTAGCAAATGTATCTGTCTCACAAATATATCCAACAACAGAATAGTAGCGTTCTCTACCAGCAGGGTTAGATATGTTACTTATGCTATGTGTAGCACCATAAAGCATTGGTCTAATTAAGTGATTAAAGCCAGAATCTACACTTGCAAAAACTGTAGATGTAGTTTGTTTTACCACGTTTACTTTTGCAAGAAAAACTCCTGCCTCGCTCACTAGAAACTTACCAGGCTCAAAAGCCAATGTTAAGTCTTTACCATATTCTTTACAAAATTGGTTGAAACGTGTACTTAGCTTTTTACCTAATTCTTCTACATTAGTTTCTATATCACCTACTTTATACGGTACTTTAAAACCACTACCAAAATCTATAAAATCTAAATTTTTGAAGTTTCGTGCAGTATCAAATAAAATTTCTGAAGCATATAAGAATACATCAATATCTAAAATATCACTACCGGTATGCATATGTATACCATTGATATTCATTTTGGTCAATTCCACGATACGTAGTAAATGTGGTATTTGATGAATACTAATACCAAATTTAGAATCTATATGTCCTACAGAAATATTAGAATTTCCACCGGCCATTACATGTGGGTTAATTCGAATACAAACAGGAATTGTTGGGTGCTTGCTACCAAATTGCTCTAAAATAGAAAGGTTGTCAATATTGATACGAACACCAAGTTTTGCTGCTTCCTCAATTTCTTCTAAGGAAACTCCGTTTGGGGTAAATATGATTGATTCTGGTTTAAAACCAGCTAATAAACCTAATTGTACTTCTTGGATAGATACTGTATCTAAACCACTACCTAGACTATTCATTAATCTTAGAATAGTAATATTAGAAAGTGCCTTAGCTGCATAATTAAGTTGTAACTTCTTTACAGAACCAAATGCCTTGGTTAATCTATTGAATTGTGAAACTATTTTTTCCGAGTCATAAACATACACCGGATCACCATAGGTTTTTGCTATCTGCAATAAATCCTCATTTCTCATGCTATCTATTTTTAAGCGAATTTACTTTTCTTAATCATTAAGAGCAAAAATAATAACGTAATTACAATAAAAATAACAGATTGTGATATTTATAACAATCTAGGTGGTTGTATATTTTGGCGCAATGTAAAGAGCTTTGTATTTTTAACGGATGAAATTACCTTTATTTCCATTACAATCAATATTCTTTCCTGGGGAAACAGTTCCACTTCATGTTTTTGAAGAACGCTACAAACAATTAATAAATGATTGTAGACAAGAGGCTATAACCTTTGGTATCCCTGTATTTATCAATAATAAGATGGAGTACGGCGTAGAAGTACAATTGGTAGAAGTCGTAAGTACTTATGGGACTGGAGAAATGGATGTAGTTTGTGTTGCTAGACAAGTATTTAAACTATTAGCCTTTGACAATGTGATGGAAGGTAAGTTGTATGCTGGGGGAATTGTTAAACTGATGGAGTACGATTATGAAGCAACTGACGAAAAAAAACAAGTTATTATTAATGGTATACGACAACTATATACAATTATGGATGTTCCATATACGAAGATAAATGTAAAGGAATTCAACAGTTTTACGCTAGCACATAAAATAGGATTGTCGTTTGAACAAGAATATCAATTATTGCAAATACCATCAGAAAATGACCGTCTTAATTTTATAAGTTTACATTTAACTTCCACTATAACGGTATTGTCTCAGGTAGAAAGAACCAAAAAAATTATTGAACTTAATGGTCATTTTAAAAATTTTGACCCTTTAGATTTTAAAGATATTGAGATATAAGAACTAAAAATGCTAAAAAAATCAATTAGATTTTAAGCGTTTTGTGTTTTTATCAGGTTAATTATAATAGTTATTCTAATTAATCACCAGTATTTTTAGATTATTACTTACTGTTTCCTATTTTTGCCTAACAATTAAAATCACCATATATATGAACCTTCACGAATATCAAGGAAAAGAGATATTAGCAAGTTTTGGGGTGCGCATCCAAAGAGGAATAGTTGCCCATAATGCAAAAGAGGCTGTTGAGGCTGCAAAGCAATTAACTGCTGAAACCGGAACTGGATGGCATGTTATTAAAGCGCAAGTACACGCAGGTGGTCGTGGTAAAGGTGGTGGTGTAAAATTAGCCAAAAACCTAAAAGAGGTAGAAGAGATTGCAAACCAAATTATTGGTATGAACTTAATTACACCGCAGACTTCTGCAGAAGGTAAAAAAGTACATCAAGTTTTGGTTGCAGAAGATGTTTACTACCCAGGCGAAAGCGAAACTAGTGAATTTTATATGTCTGTTGTATTAAATAGAGCTACAGGTAAGAATATGATTATGTATTCTACAGAAGGTGGTATGGACATTGAAGAAGTTGCAGAAAGTACACCACATTTAATTTTTACAGAAGAAATTGATCCAGCTACAGGTTTGTTAGGTTTTCAAGCAAGAAAGATTGCTTTTAACTTAGGTCTTTCAGGTACTGCGTTTAAAGAGATGACAAAATTTGTTGCATCATTATATAAAGCATATGTAGAAAGTGATTCTAATATGTTTGAAATTAACCCAGTATTAAAAACGTCCGATGATTTGATCATGGCTGTTGATGCTAAGGTTTCTATTGATGATAATGCACTTTACCGTAGAAAGCAATATGCAGAAATGCGTGATCTTAGAGAAGAGAATCCAATTGAGGTTGAAGCTAGAGAAGTAGGTCTTAACTATGTAGATCTTGATGGTAACGTTGGTTGTATGGTTAACGGTGCAGGTCTTGCAATGGCTACTATGGATTTAATTAAAATGGCAGGTGGTGAGCCAGCTAACTTCTTAGATGTTGGTGGTACTGCAGATGCTAAAAGAGTTGAAGAAGCTTTTAGAATTATTTTAAAAGATCCTAACGTTAAAGCAATTCTAATAAACATATTTGGTGGTATCGTTCGTTGTGATCGTGTAGCACAAGGTGTTGTTGATGCTTATAAGAATATGGGCGATGCAATGAAAGTGCCAATTATCGTAAGATTACAAGGTACTAACGCAGAGCTTGCAAAAGAGATTATCGACAATTCTGGACTTGCAGTTGAATCAGCTGTTCAGTTTCAAGAAGCAGCAGATAAGGTTAAAGCGGTATTGGCTTAAACTCATTTGCTTATCATATTTTTAAAGACCATTCATTTTGAATGGTCTTTTTTTGTTTTAAGTTTTAATGTAATTATTGAAAATGCAGTTTATATGGCTAAAAACTATGTATATTATTAATTTAATATTAAATAGATGTTAAAATTATCATATTGATATTTTAAATACGTTATTTTGTAGTATATGCAATAAATACGTGTAATTTTCAAACCTTTAAAATATATAGTATGAAAAAAGTCAAAATTATTTTAATCGCAATGTTAACATTTGGGATTGGAACTGTTACGGCTCATGATACCGAGTCTAATGAGGATAAAGGAACAAAGTGGATAACTTCTCAAATTCATGAGATGTTAGCTGATGAGGATATACCTGATCAAATAAGAGGAGCCAAAGCCGAAATTAAAATTGCTGTTGCAGAAGATGGTATGTACAGGTTATTATCAATTGAATCTACCAATAGTAAATTAAAAGAGTTTTTAAAGAACGGTATTGATTTTAAAAATCTTGAACCGGGCAATTCAGATATAGTTTACGTTATTCCAATAGAAATAGCAGACTAGTAGAATTACCACTTACCATTTTATAAAGAACGCTTATTTAGCGTTCTTTTTTTTTGTCAATTAATATAGAAATATCAGTTATTAAGTATTTATTGTGTGTTCTGTTTTAAGTAATCGTAATCATAAAAGGAGGAAATCTATATTTTATGTTACCGAAATGAAATAATGGTTAAGACTCTGTTATCATGTTTTTCGCATGACTTGTATTTCTAAATTTGGGGTGTATAATTGAGGAATTACTATTAAAGAGATGTTAAAATGAGTTTAAATTGTAACATTCTTATTTTACAATCGTCTTTTTAGTAATTCATCATCAATCAATTATTAATCATACTTCAGAATAACTGGAGTAAAAAACAAAAAGTCATGAGAAAATTAAGTTTAGTAGTCTTAGCTGCAATGCTACTTGCAACAGGTAATGTATTAGCTAACGATGTAAAAGGTGAAAACCCTACAAAAAATCTTTCAATACAGATATCAGAAATGTTATCAGAGAATAATTTCTCTGAAATGCATAACGATCTAACAGCACAAGTTCGTTTCACCTTGAACTCAGATGGTGAAATTGTAGTATTATCTGTAAATACAAAATTTGATAAAATGGAAAGTTTTGTCAAAAGCAAATTAAACTATCAAAAGGTTAATTTGGCTGAAGTAGAGGAGGGTAAGGTATATACTATTCCTGTACGTGTAAAGGCGTAATCCCTATTGAGATTGCCGTTAAAAAATCATGATACATAGAGGTGTATCATGATTTTTTTTTGTTTTTATATTTCACATGGCTAATACCAGTATCCACTTTTTTCATTTGCTTAGTTTTAAAATCTTCTCTCACTGTCTTTTTTGGAGCAGATTTCGCCGTATTTCCAGACATACTTAAAAGAACTTCGCCCGGTATTTTGGGGTCTTCTTTTGTGCCACGCAAATGAATGACCAATCCGTTTAAGAAATTACGAAGTACTTGATCGCCACACTCCATATAATTAGGATGGTCTTCGCTTCTAAAGAAAGCACCTAATTCACTTTTAGAAATTTTAAAATCTACTAACTGAAGAATTTCAACGATTTGATCATCCCTGAATTTTAAAGCTACTCTTAATTTTTTAAAAACATCATTATTAGTCATATCGCAATTTTAAGGACTGCAAGTTATTATAAAAATATGACCTGTTGGTTTCAATATCATATTAATAGGTGATTCATATATAGTAACCACATTTTATTTTTTAAAATGAATCTATTAAACTAGTTTAAAAAATAAGATATTTTATTTCAATATTAATTTTAGTACTACGTTATAACCATTAATGAAATAAAGAATGGTTTGCTACGTTTAAAAATGTAGTCCCTGAATATCAAATTGTTACGTAAGAATATGCCTACTAATAAAGAGAAGTTAAGTATTTTATCAGAAATGATTTCGTTTGCGAAAATCGATAATAAAATAAAGGAATCGGAGTATGATTTTTTATTTTCCGTTGCTCAGCAATTAGAGGTGAGTAAGAAAACGTTTGATAGTCTTTTTAATACTGATGTTGAGCATGTTATTCCTAAATCTCAGTCAGATAGGCTCGTACAATTCAATAGATTAGTTCTTCTTATGAATGTTGATGAGAATCAAGAACCAAATGAGGTTAAAAGAATATATGATATTGGTTTAAAAATGGGATTGCCACCAGGCGCAATTCAGCAAGTGTTAACTATTATGCATAAATACCCTAGTAAAATTGTGCCACCCAATATGTTAATCGCAATTTTTAAGGCGCATTATAATTAAGACCAAGAAATGAAATTGGCATCTAATTGTTCTAAATCTCTTTTGTTTTCAATATTGGTGTTTGCATCTTCTCTTAATTGTTTTATTTCTTCCTCTATAATGGTTAATTGATTGGAATTAATAACATGATTGCTTAATGTTTTTAGCATGTGTAGTAGTTTTCTCATCACTGTTATATCATGCTTACAGTACAATCTATATGTAGCCATTACATTAAATAATACCTCAGAAAACTTGGCACATTTAATACGCGACCAATTAGTCCCTTCCTCATCCGTCAAGTATTCAAAATCGGCTTTTTTCATTAAATCAATGAATAGAGAGGTTAGATAGTCGATGGTATTTAAAGCAGTGCCAGGATCATTAATACCTGGAGACATTGCCTTTATTCCAATTTCAGAAATTTGCCTAAACCCATAAATATAGTTTTCACCTATAAGTTCTTCATGACTAAAAAGTAGCGTAGCCATAAGTTTAGTTTTTAAATCCGTATTTATAGGTGTTTCTGTTAATAGACCAATGGTACCATCTAATATGAACTGCCCTTTATGTAGTTGAATTATAACTTTTATATCGTTCTCTCTACATAATTCTAATAAATCATCATGAAGTAATCCATGAAAATAACCAGATTCTGTTATTTCATACTCCTCCCAATGATCATGACTTGGAAACTGAAATGAATTATCACTTTGTTCATCTACAATAGATTTTATTTCAGATTTGGTTCGGGAATGAATTGCCGTTAAAATATTACCTACTTGTATAGCCTGTGAAATATGATGAATAAAATAGATGAAGGCTGCTAGGCAAATAACGGTTAAAATAATACCTAATAACACAGAGAAGCCCGGAGTTTGGTATGACTTTTCTGTAGGTTCAATAGAAATTAGAATAAATATATTGTAAAGTATGGTTGCTATATATTGCCCTAGAACAATCTGATGTTTTTCATCTGAAATAATACCGGGCAAAACCCTTGGTGAAAAATTGCTAGAAGCTTGGTTCAATAGCACCATAACCATAGAGAAGCTGAATACAGTCAGCGAGATTAAACCTCCTATTAGAGTGCTTAGAATAGTTTTGGCAGTATCTGTATCATCAATAACCAAAGCAGGAGCCACTTTCATGAGGTAACCAGAAATATTCTGTTGTTCTAGAAATATCATAAAAAATGCTAAGAATAAACCTGCTAATGAAATAATAGTAGGGAAGAAAGCAATTTTAGTACGTATTTGATGAAAGAAGTTGGTTAGTTTATCCATTTTAAAAATTCTATCAATAAAACTAGTCATTCTTGTCACTAGAATAGCGCTTAAATAAACATAATACGGACTCTTTAAGATAAATTTAAGACAAAATGGCAGTATTTAATTCTATTTACCGGACAAAATGACATTAAATTATGCTTGGTACATACTTTGTTCTATTCAAATCAAATAATGAATTAATTTTTTAAAATATACGATTATGAGTTTAACAAAGAGAAATGAGGTTTTGTTCCCAGCTTTAATGAATGAGTTATTTAGACCAGATTGGTTTGGTGGTACAGAAAATAAACGTGCTACCGTTCCTGCGGTGAACATCAAAGAAAATGAGAAAGATTTTGAATTAGAACTTTTTGTACCTGGAAGGGTTAAAGATGATTTCAAAATTGAAATTGATGATTCAGTATTAACTATATCAGCAGAAATTAAAGAAGAGAATGAAGAAGTAAAAGAGAATTTTACAAGAAGAGAGTTTAGTATTTCATCTTTTAAAAGATCATTTACTTTACCGGATACAGTTGCAACAGATAATATTGAAGCGACATATGAAGGGGGAATTTTAAAATTCAATATTCCAAAAAAAGAAGAGGCTTTGCCGAAACCAAAAAGATTGATTGAGTTAAAATAAGTTTTAAGTACTAAGTTTTTTTTAGGTTGGTTAGAGTTGTTTAGTTGAGTGCTTTGAGAAATCAAAGCACTTTTTTTATGGTAGTTTTTCAGTTAATAACGCAATACATGAAATTATACCCTCCCTATAATTTCCCATTCTTAGATTTTCATTAGGGGCATGTATATTATTATCGGGGTTGGGAATTCGAATAGATACTGCGGGAATATTCAATGTTTCTATAAATGGCGCCATAGGTTGGGATCCACCGGTAGTTCTCATATTTACAATTTTATTACCAAACACTTTAGTTAAAGCCGAATTTAAAAACTCACCGATTGAACTATCCATTTCTGTTCTAAATGGTTTTGAGCCAATTCTGTAATCGAGAGACACGAGTTTAGGGTAAGCTGCTCTTTCTTCTTTAGTTGGTATAGAGTCCACGATGTAAAACCCCTCTTCTTTAATATGCGCCCTTAGTAATTCTATTTGTCTTTCCCCTGGCGTTTCAGGTACTAATCGCATATCTATTTCAATAATAACTTCTTCGGGTATTAGAGTGCGGACTTCCTTGCCTGTCCATCCAGCTTTTAAGCCTCTAATGTTGAAAGATGGAAATTGTAATGCCTCTTGATAGGTGTCTGCAACTTTTTCAGAAGTGGCAATGCCCAGTCTCAAATTTAGACTGTCCATATTTTCTGGTATAGAATTAAGTAGTTCTTTATCGCGATCAGATAAATGGACACCTTCATAAAACCCATTAATTTGAACTATGCCTTTTTCATCTTTGAAACTACTTATTAATTGTGCTGCCTTAAAAACGGGGTTCGGTGCATAATTTCCATATTGACCGCTATGCAATGCATCGGTCGAACCAAAAATGGTAATTGTTGCTGTAGTAATACCTCTGGCGCCATATGTCAAAGTTGGTAAATTAGAAAGATGTCTAGTGCCGTCCATTATCAAAAGCATTTCTGCTTGTAAGAGGCTTTTATTGTTAAGAACAGCTTTTGGTAAATCTGGTGAGCCAAGTTCTTCTTGAAAATCCATGACTACTTTTATGTTGTATTCTGGAATAATTTGTTGTTCTTTTAAAATTTTCAGTGCTGAAATTAATGACATCGCCGGACCTTTAGAATCGGATGCAGATCTTGCAAAAATCCTTAGATCATCTGGTATGTTTTTTTGATTAGAATCAAATTCTTCCGTTGTCCATTCTCCATTTTTCAAGGTCTTGAAAACGGGTTCATAAGGATCGTTTTGAGACCACTCAGAACGGTCGACAGGTTGCCCGTCAATTTGTAAATAAAATAGAATGCTCTTTCTGTTTTTATGATATATTTTTTCGGCAAAAAGTAGGGGTGCACCTTCGGTAATTATGGTCTGTGTTTTGAATTTTAAACTCTTAAAAACACTATCGCACCAAGCTTTATTATTTTCAATTTGTTCGGGAAAATTACCGTCATTTGGTAATCTTAAAAAATGATGTAAATTCGTAGAAGCGGTCATGAAATTTTCATCGACCATTAATCTAATGTCATCGCTTTTTAACTTCTGTGAAAAGCTATTTAAACTACTGCTTATACATACTGCAATAAGCAATAAATTCACTAAATTTTTCATTTAATATAAAAATTATAAGATTTAGTCTTGTCTAAAAATTTTATTTAAATAATTATAAACCAGTATTTTATACAATTTTAAGTGAAGTTTAAATATATCTAACTTCCATTTTGGTTAATTTTTCCTAAACTTGACTTATTCTTGCTCTTGAAGCGATTTTATTTCATCTCTCAATTTCGCAGCCTGCATAAAATCTAATTCTTTTGCTGCTTTTTCCATTGCTTTTCTTTTGTCCTTTATAAGCTTTTCAATCTGTTCTTTGGTTAGGTAATCCATGTCTGGTTCAGCTGCTCTTAACTCTTCTTTTATGAAGTGATAAGTAGAGACAGAATTCTTAGAAAGTACACTATCCAAACTCTTGTTTAATGCTGTTGGAGTTATGTTGTTATCTGTGTTATATTGGATCTGTTTTTGTCTTCTGTATTCTGTTTCGTCAATTGTTTTTTGCATGCTTGCCGTTATCTTATCTGCATACATAATTGCCCTTCCATTTAGGTTTCTTGCAGCTCTACCAACTGTCTGTGTAAGCGATCTATTACTACGTAAAAAACCTTCTTTATCGGCATCTAAAATAACGACTAAAGAGACCTCTGGTAAGTCTAATCCTTCTCTTAATAAATTGACTCCAATAAGCACATCAAAGATTCCTTTTCGTAGATCTTGCATGATTTCTACACGCTCTAATGTGTCAACATCACTATGAATATATCTACATCGAATATTAATTCTGTCCATATATTTTGCCAACTCTTCCGCCATTCTTTTTGTTAAAGTAGTTACCAAAGTCCGTTCATCTTTCTCAACTCTAATTTGAATTTCTTCTACCAAATCATCGATTTGATTTAAACTTGGTCTAACTTCAATAATAGGATCAAGAAGTCCTGTTGGTCTAATAACTTGTTCCACATAAACTCCTTGACTTAATTGTAATTCATAATCTGCAGGAGTAGCACTAACATGTAAAACTTGATTTTGTAAAGCCTCAAATTCTTCAAATTTTAAAGGACGGTTGTCCATTGCTGCCGGTAAACGAAATCCATAATCTACTAAATTTACTTTTCTAGATCGGTCACCACCATACATTGCATGAACTTGTGGTATGGTAACATGACTTTCGTCAATTACCATTAAATAGTCATCTGGAAAATAATCTAATAAGCAGAAAGGTCTTGTTCCGGGTTGGCGACCATCTAAATATCTAGAGTAGTTTTCAATACCTGAGCAATACCCAAGTTCACGAATCATTTCTAAATCAAAATTAGTACGCTCTTCTAAACGTTTTGCTTCTAATGGCTTTGCAATGTCTTTGAAATAATCAATTTGCTTAACTAGGTCGTCTTGTATGTTGTGTATCGCATTTTGCAATACATCTTTAGAGGTAACAAACATGTTGGCAGGGTAGATGTTTAAATTCTCATATACCTCTATAATATTATTGTTGAAGGGGTCAAATGCTTCTATTTCTTCAATTTCATCTCCAAAAAAATGAATTCTATATGCGTGGTCTGCATAACTAGGGAACACATCTACCACATCACCTTTTACCCTGAAGTTTCCATTTTTAAATTCCGCCATTGTCCTAGAGTACAAAGACTGCACTAATTGATGCATAAGCTTTGTACGGGCAATTACCTGATCTTTTTTTATAGATATAACATTCTTCTGAAATTCTACAGGGTTACCAATACCATATAAACATGAAACGGAAGCAATAACAATTACATCTCGTCTACCAGAAAGTAATGAAGAGGTAGTACTAAGACGTAGTTTTTCTATATCCTCATTAATTGAAAGATCCTTTTCTATGTAAACACCGCTAGTAGGTATAAATGCTTCCGGTTGATAATAATCGTAATATGACACGAAATATTCAACCGCATTATCGGGAAAAAACTGCTTAAACTCTGAGTATAGTTGGGCTGCAAGGGTTTTATTATGCGCTAATAAAAGCGTTGGTTTTTGAACTTTTTCAATGACATTGGCTACCGTAAAAGTTTTACCAGAACCCGTAACACCTAATAAAGTTTGGTATTTTTCATTTTCATTTATTCCTTTCACCAATTCTTTAATGGCATTTGGCTGATCCCCAGTGGGTTTGAAGTCTGATACTACTTTAAATTTCATGCTATAAAATTACGAAAGATGTACGAGTTAAAAGAGTTCGATAAACAGAATCATTGCATCTATCGCTTCAATGAAAAATGACCTTTTATTATTTTGTTATTCGTAGAAAAAGCTTTGAACCAATAGTCTGATTCTGGTAAGGATTTTCCATTGAAACTACCGTTCCAGCCATCTGTATTTGGAGCTATTTGAGCCAGTAGAGAACCGAATTTATCGAAAATAAAAATAACGGATACATTGTTTTCACCGGTTTCAACAGGTGGTATAAATTGCCAGAAGTCATTAATACCATCGCCGTTAGGTGTAAAAAAACTAGGGAACCCGTTAACGGTTAAATCTTGTGTCACTAAACGCTTGGCAATACCACACCCTCCTTTGTCTCTAACAAATATGGTATGATTTTGAAATGAAATTCCGTTGAATTGGTTAGAATTTTGATATGGTCCATTTTCATTATCTAAGGCATATTCATAATCACCATTAGCTGCTGTTGAAATTATATAGTTTAATAAATTTGCGCTTATTTGAACATCGACATTTTCAATTACAGGTGCCTGAGATATAGTTGCTTGAAATGTTTTTGATGATGAGCATTCAAAAAATCTGCCTGAGTCTTCGAAGATGTCGTATGACTCATAGATATAATCTCCTTCTTCTGTTATAGACACATTTGCGGTACTAGAAATTAAAGTTTCATTTCCTCTGCTATCTAATTTGTACCATCTATAGCCATCGGCTTCATCGGGTGCAGTGATTGTATTTGATGTGTTACCTCTGCATAAGGAAATTGTATCTGGGAATGTCAATGACGGATTTAAGATTAAAAGTTCTCCACTTACCGGATCATAATATGGTCCGCAACCCAGTATTGTAGAGAATGTTTCTTGAGTACATCCAATGGCTTCACCAGCTTCATTAAAAGGAATTATTGTAATAAAGAAAGTCCGGTTAGGCTCAAAGTCGATAATTGTAGTAGAAGCTTTAAAAAGAATGGCATTTTCTAAAATATTAGTTTCAAAGGGTGATGTGCCAATAGATACCCGGTATCCAGTTGCATTTGCAATTTCGTTCCACTCTAATGTAGGACTCAGGGGCACATTTGTTTCACCGTTTACTGGGGAAACCATACTCGAGCATAACGGTAATTCTGCGGTGGCGGCCGTTGTGAAGATAGTGGTGCTGCAACCTGTAGCCAAACCAATTCTATTATAGGGGATTATTGTTATGTAAATATCGGTTTCTGCTGGTAGATCAATAGAAGGATTATAACTCAGTGTATTTTGAACATCTGCATTATTTAGAATTTCACTACCATTTAAAGTTGTGCCTATGGTTAAGTAATATCCAGACGCGCCGGGTGCGGCACCCCAAATAATATTGGTTGCCGTATTAATTTCAATTGCAGTATCTGCCGGACTAATGTTTGCGCTACAATCGGGAACTTCACTTAAAGCTGAAGTCGTAAAACTTTGACTCTCGCAGACTATATTTGGTTGATTGAAAAAGAAGAGAGTAATGGTTACAAAAATTTCGGTATTCTCCGGTAATCCAGTGGGTGGCATGTAATTTGTTGAAGCTCCAACGTTTCGTTCATTTAAAATATCATTGCCGCCTATTGTTGTACCTAATGAAATTATATAACCTGGTACTCCAGCTACGGCTTCCCAACTAATAGAAGAGTCAACGGATACCATATTGGTACCATCTGCCGGGCTTACCAAAGCTGGGCAGTCTTGTGCTAAGGTTTCTAAAGTGCCAAATAGCAGTGCAATGAAAAATATTGGTAGAACCAATACCCTGGGTAATTTTATGTCCCAATTCTTTTTCATAGCATTTTCGTAAACAGTACAATATACTACAAAATGAAAATGTAAACTTCTGTATGGTTAACAAATGGGACTAATTACCTGTCTAAACAGATGTATTAAAGGTCTCTCCTTTTTAATATGGCTAATGAACCATATACGAAAATGGCTATCCATGCCACTACAATAACAATTTCATACCAGTGTATGTAATAATCTAATGCTAATTGCTCTCCCATTTGGTTGGCTACAGATTGTACCGCTCCTAATCTTGAGAATGGTTCTTTGATAAGGTTGAACATTGATTGTAAAGGGAAAAACCCCATAATAATATCAGTGGTTTCGCTATCAAAAAACTTCCATCTGATAATGCCACGAAAAATTCCTTCAAAAACTTGCCATAGTATTAAAAAACCTAAGGCAAAAGCAGATCGTTTTACCAATACACCTAAGAATAAACAGAAGGAAAAGAACCCCGTTAGTTTAATGAAAAAAGCTAAAAGGAACTCTAAATCGGTAAGAATGATAGATATTTCATTGAAATCTGAGTAAATAAGACCTAAAATCAACGAAACTATAAAAACAAATATTGTTGAAACTAAAGAGAATGAGACTACCGTTAAGAATTTAGAGAAGATAAATTCTTTCTTGGACAGCCCATCAATCAAGTTTTGTTTTATGGTCTTATTGCTGTATTCATTAGACATCATAGAAACGATAACGATTGCCAAGAATAATTTAAAAAATGCAGTAATAAAAGTATTAAAATGCCAGATGTATGGGAAGTTAAAAATACCTTGATCTGCTAAATGAAATTTAATAGGACCAATGTCAAATTTTATGGCAGCTACCAGTGCTATGGATGTTAGCAGCGCAAAATATGAGATAATCAACACCTTACTAGCTCTGTTGTTCCAAAGTTTTATAAATTCTATATGAAGTAATCGTATCATTTTGTTGGTTTGTTAGGCGTTGGCATTTTTGGTTAAAGCTAAAAATTGCTCTTCTAAACTCTCTTTCCTTTTAACTAGGTGAGATGCAATAATACCATTATCAAATAGTAGTTTGTTCAATGTCTGGGCATCTAACTCTGATGTTAAAATTGCGGTAACCAGACCATTTTCTTGTTTTATACTGCCAAAATGCTGATTGCTTTTTAAGTAAGAAGTTAAATTTTCTAAGTCATCAGATTTTAATTCGAAAAATCCGAAACTAGCTTGTAGACTATCAACTCTTCCAGAATATAGTTTTTCCCCTTTTCTTAAAATAACGACATGTGTACACACTTTTTCAACCTCATCCAATAAATGTGAGGCAAGTAAAATAGTAGTGCCTTTTGCTGCAATAGTTTTTATAATTTCTCTAATTTGATGAATACCTTGCGGATCTAAACCATTGGTAGGTTCATCTAATATTAAAATTTCTGGATCGTTCAATAGGGCAGAGGCAATTGCCAAGCGCTGTTTCATCCCTAGAGAGAATGTTTTAAATTTGCTGTTCTTTCTATCAAGCAAGCCAACTAATTCTAGCTTTTCTTCAATTTTAGTTTCCGGTACATCTTTTATTTTGCAGACTAATTTTAAGTTCTGCAAAGCGGTCATATATGGGTAAAAGTTAGGACGCTCAATTATGGCACCTACTTTTTTTAAAGCTTCATGTGTTGAAGATTGACCATTGAACCAAGAAAATTCTCCGCTGGTTTTATTGACTACGTTTAAAACAATGCCAAGCGTAGTCGATTTTCCACTGCCATTTGGTCCAAGAATACCATAAACGTTACCTTTTTCAATGGTAAACGAGAGGTCTTTGACTGCGGTTAGGTACCCGAATTTTTTAGTAAGATGATTGACTGTTAAAATGGTACTCACGTCAGGTGTGTTTTGATTGGTTACACCTACTTGACGAGTAACTTGGTGGTTTGTTACAATTTAATATTAAAATCTATTCATCCGAAATGTAAACTTTCTCTTGGAAGGTAAATCTTCTGGGGAAATCAATTCTAAATATCGATGAAATCATGAATCCAATATTTCATATTATAGGATTGATTGGTTACAAGATTTTATCTAAAAAGAAAAGAGTGGTAGTTTAAACTACCACTCTTTAAAGTTTTATCTGTAGAGTGTAAAATTCCCTACAAACTCTCTTGTGTCTGCTTCACCATTTAGTTTGATTATATACCAGTAGTCTCCTGTTGGTAATTCTGCATTTTGATAGAAACCATTCCAGCCATCTTCATTGTCCTTAAATGTGTAAACTGTTCTACCATATCTATCATAAATGGATATGAATATTTCAGGATATATCTCAATGTTCAATGGCATCCACATATCATTTTCTCCATCACCATTAGGCGTAAAGAAATTTGGTATTTCAATATCAATGAACTCTATAAATATACTTGCAGTAGATTCACAACCATTTTCATCTACTACGGTTACATCGTATGTATTGGTTTCGGTAATGTAATATACATTTTCAGAGCCCATATCCCTATCACCTAAGTAGAATGTATAATTTTCTCTGCCGCCAGTAACCGTTGCAGTTATTTGATTTATGTTACTTTCAACCACAGTTATTTCAAGTGGTTCAAATGCTAATATTTCAACATCATATGTAGCAATACATCCATTTGCATGAGAAATACTTATAAAATGTGTACCCGGTGTCAATTCTCTGAAAATAGGTGTTAATTGCATTTCCATAGGATCAACAGTATCTAATCCAAAAAGAACATCATCTTCTATGCTTGGGTCATTTAATACAATGTTTACATAGTTGCTTGGGAAGTTACCATTACACCCATAAATAGGTTCAACGATAGCTCCAAGGTCAACACCGGTATCAATAGTTACAATAATTGTCTCTTCGCAACCTTGTGCATCTTCGATATAGATGATGTAATCACCTGCAGCCAAGTTTGTAAAGCTTGTTCTATCTTGAACAAAATCTGCTTCATCTGCTAAACGTGTGCTATATGGTGCGGTACCTCCAATTATGGTTAAATCAATAGTTCCGTCTTCTTCGCCTACACAAATTTCAGGAGTACTTGCCGTAGTTATTTCTAAAACTTCTGGTTCTACAATAGTAGCTTCAACAAGTTCAAAACAACCGTTGGAATCTTGTGCTATAATGATATAATCACCAGGAGCCAATTCATCAAATGTATTGTCATCACTAAAGCGATCCAAATTCGGTGAAATTGCATATTGATAAATACCAGATCCACCAATCATGTTTACTGTAATACTACCATCTTCTTGACCATTACATGTTACATCAGTAATTGATGTGTTAGCGGTATCAATTAGAAGTGGGTCAGGCTCCGTAATAGTTATTAAGGCTGATGTTACTTCACAGTCATCACTCTGTACTCTTAAATAATATGAACCTGCCAATAAATCTGTGAAAAGACCTGTTGGTTGATTTGGACTTACTTCATTGGTTAAACCTGCATCAGAGAATAAGGCATATTGATAATTACCTAATCCGCCTTGAGCCTCAGCATTTATAACTCCCGTGTTATCGCCGTTACAGTTAATTGTCGGATTATCATTATCCAATGTTACTGTTAATGGAATAATTGGGTTAATGGTAATGCTGTTCGTTAAAACAGAAATACAACCTTCGCTATCTTGTACATAGTATTGATATGTATTTGGTAGAACTCCCGTAAACAAATGGGTGTTTGGACCATTTATTTCATTCATTGCATTGAATGTTGATGTACCATCAATATTCCACATGTAAGGACCGGTACCACCTGATGCTGTTAACAATAGCTCTGCATCGGATAAACAAGTTGCTCTTTGCGCTGTTACCAATTGACCTTTAACTTCAATAGGCTCAATAATTTCTATAATTGCTGTTTCGTCTGAACAGTTTAAATCATCTAATACAGTAATGCTGTAATATCCTGATCTTAAATTACTGAAAGTCGGAGATGTTTGTGCACTTGTTGTTTGTATTAGATTGGCTCCAGGAGCGTCGCTGTCGTAAGTTTTAAGAATATATCTATAATTGGTCGTAACCGTTCTAGGTGTAAATCCACCCATTATTTCGGCAATGGTATCGCCTTCACAAACCAAGCCTTGAGTAGTTTGAATATTCGCCACTATCGGTTCTGGAGGAGATAATGTAAATGCATTGGTAATGGTTTCTGTACAACCTAAGTTATCTGTTACCTGTACTGTATATTGACCATCGCTTAAACCTCTAAATAAATTGCTATTTACTTGATTAGCTGTGTATGCTGTGCTAGTACTAATATGTGTAAGTACAATATTAAAAGGTGCTTCACCACCATTAGGAATAATATTTGCACTTCCCATATCATTGCTGCAACCAACATCATTGGTATCTATTGTTGCCAAAGTAATAGGAGCACTAGGCGAAGTAATGGTAAACGACCTTTCTTGAATACACTGTGGTGTACCAACTTGTGAAGCCCTTAAAATGTAACTACCTGCAGCAACCGGAATAGATGCCGTTGTTCCTGTACCTGTAAAAGTACCAGCGTCATCTGTACGAGTGGTAGCCGTACCATCAGCATTGAAAACTTCCCAGTTAAAGTCACCTGTATATGATGCATCGGTAAATGTTACTTCAATTCCTCCATCGGTACCATAACATATTACGTCTGCAAGTTTATTAACTTCTATATTAAACGTGTTTGGGTCTTCTACTGTGTGGGTTCTTGTAATTTCACAACCTGTAGTAATATTCCTAATACCAATAGTATATGTTCCAATAGCTAGTGTTAAAAATGTATTATCTCCTGTTTGATAAGTGGTAGAAGGCAATATTCTAAATTCATAGTTGGCTAGATTGCTAATAGAGTTCGTAATTGTACTTGATACATTTACTGTGATATTTTCCCCACTATTTACACAATCCAATTCTCTGTCAACTGTAATTGAGGCAGTATCAAATGTATCATAAGGATTTATAGTAACAATATGTTCTGCAGAACAACCTTCGTCATCGTATACACGAACAATAATATCACCACCAGCCGCATCTGTGTGCGTGTAGGTTAAACTACTGCTGTTTTGAAGTACATTGGTTGTTACATCATCTATAAATTCAAAACGATTGTATGTTCCACTACCACCATTAATTGAACTTGCGTCTATTGTTATTGTGGCATTGTCACCATCATTACCTGTAGCACAACCAAATTGGTCAGGAACGGGAGCAGTAAATGTTACAGCTGCATTTTCATCTATAACCACTGTTTTTACTGTGGTACAGTTATTAGGACCTCTTGCGGTTACATCATATGAGCCACCAGGTAAACCTGTGAAAGATTGGGTGGTTGCATCCCAAATAGCCGTTGCAGGCATAGGGTTTATCGTATATGCTAACGGATTATTTCCATTATTTACTTGAACTAGTTCTATACTTCCGTCTTCCGCACCTGAACAACTAACTTCAATAGGAGTTGCCGTGAAATCTGGACGAATAACCGCAGGTATGGTTACTGTAAAAGTTCTAAAACAATTTGGAGAGGCGGTACCAATATCATAAACATTGACCGTATAATCTGTGTCTATAGTATTATCCGGAACACCTACTGGTACATTCATGGCTCCACCTGTAAGAGTTTGCCTTGTTTCAACATCTGCTGAAGAGCTGTCAAGAATTTCGAACTCATAATTACCTGAACCTGAAATACCTTCAATAGCTATTTCTGCTTCAAAACCAGTGTCGCAACCCAATTGTTTATCTAAACTTGCAGAAGCTTGTAAGCTTGGGTGTACATCTATATTTAAGGTATCTGTACATCCGCTAGCATCTTTTATAAATACATCATAATTGCCGGCAGGGACAGTGTTGTATGTACCTCCGTTATTTTGATATGTACTTCCTCCATCTAAAGAATATAATATAGTACCCGTGCCTGTTGCCGTAATGGTAACAGATGCATTAGTATCACAATTAGCAATTGCCACATCAGTAATACTTGGTGCTGCCGTAAAGCTCATGGTAACATCGTTAAGAGGGTATGAGCAACCATATTGATCCTCTACCGTTACGGTGTATGTACCTGCAGGTGAGTTTGCCGCAATTTCTATTGGGTTATCATCTGTTGTAGTAATTGTAGTAAACGGACTAGGACCTGAAATAGTGTAGAAATAAGTACCTCCTCCACCTTGAACGTTGTCTATTTTTATTAAACCAGGATTCTCACATGAAATATCTTGGATCGATTGTGGATTTCCGGTAATAATTTCTAACTCATCTAAAATAGCATTTTCACTGGCGCTGATACATTGTTGATTATCAGCGTCGTCTATTTGTGTTACCTGAATATAGTATTCATTAGCAGAAAGGCCACTTACGGTAATAGTATTACTATAGGTCACAAAACCTGCACTTTGATCGATAATGTTATTATCGGTGTCAAATAAGGTCCATTCCATTCTATTTTCAGTCAATCCATCTTCATCAACTATCGTATATGTAATTTCACCATTGTTTGCCGTATTACAAGAAGGATTAATTTCTGGCGTAATGGTCATAGGTAAACCACCAGCAATTTCATTTACATTAACAGTACTTTGTCTTATACAAGTGCTTGGGGTGTTATTATCCCTAACATAGAATACATAGGTTCTACCTGGTATTAAGTTCGTGAATTGATAGCTACCGTGACCTGGAGTTACTGCGCTGCCATCTAAATGAAGACTACCACCTGGAAACCATGTAGCCATGCTTTCATCAAAGTTTGATGGGTCGTTAGAGAAAGCATACTCGTAGCCAGGTACACCTTCGCCACCTTGTACCGTTACTTTTAATTCATCACAGTTTTCAACTACCGAAGTTGTTGTAATATCTAAATCATCTAATGGATATGGTATTATTTCTCTTGGTAAATCTGTTTGACAAATTATATTGCCACTACCGTCTATTGTTCTAAGCGATGGGAAAACTTCATCACCAGATGTAAGTCCGGTTCTGAAACTAGTCCCTGTCTGCCAAGTACTTCCGCCATCTTCACTATATTCAATTGTTCCTGGTAGACCACTGGTAATGTTTGTAAAATCGAATCCAAAATCGGTATCGGTACCACTACAGTCACTGGCATAGGCTAAAACAATGTCAGCTGTAAGTTCTGCTGGTGCTGTAATAGTAACAGTTTCTGTTTCTGAACATCCTGCTTCGTCTGTAATAACTACGTCATATTCACCTGGTGCCAGGTTATAGTATGTTTTAGTAGTTCCTACTACATCAGTTTGCACTTGGTCAGGTGTACCATTAGTAACATCTACCAATCTGTAATCGAAAGGAGATTGTCCGTCATTAATGGTCACGGCAATATTACCGGTGCCATCATGACAATCTGGGTCTGTAGCTACTGCTGATATGTCCAATACCGGATTTGCAGCAACGGTCTCTGTAACCATTGTTTGGCAAGCATCTGTAGCATTTGCCTTATCTCTTACATATATGTCATAATTCCCAATATTTGCCAGCGCAATTGTTGTTGAATTACTTGCTGAGAAATCAGCATCAGTAACTGTATTTCCAGAAGGGATAAAAGCATACATGAAATTGTTGTCGCCGCCAGAGGCAGTTGCCGTTAAGCTACCATCCGCACATAAACTTGCATTTACAGGCACAACGCTAAGTGTAATTGTAGGTGCAATCGTTATTGATTCTATTGTAGAGACACAACCATAAATATCGGTTACTTCTACATTATAGGTTCCTTCAGATAAATTATTGAAGGTATATGCTAAATTGGTTGCAGGAGTAGGGGTTTGCCAAGCACCGTTATTAATCCTGAACGAGTAATTACCATTACCATCCGTAACTGTTGCGGTCACAGTACCGTTACTTTGACCATCATAACATTGTGTTGCGGTTAAACCGAAAGCAATGGTTTCTGGTTGAACTACACTTACAGTTGCCGTTGATACTACTTCACAATTGTTTTGATCTTTAACTCTAACATGGTAATCACCAGCTGGCACGTTTAAGAATTGTGATGATGTATCAAAAATTCTAACAATAGTATTATCAGTTCTTTCTAATTGGTATTCATAACTTGGTGTACCTTCAGTAGCAGTTGCCTGTAAAGTTGCACCTGTATTAAAACAAGTAAATTCTGCAGTTTGTTGTAAACTTGCCGTTAACGCATTAGGTGAAGTTAAAGTAACAGATGTTGCTGAAGTTGCAGTACATGAATTGTCATCTATCTTTTCTACCATTAAGTTGTACGTGCCATCTGCCAGGGTAGATGGGGTGGTTATTGGAGAAGTTGTTTCGGTTACCCAATTTGTACCTCCATCCAAAGAATACTGATATCCGAAAGTAGGATCAAAGTTAGAAACCTCAAAACGAATACTACCGTTATCGCTACCGTTACAATTAGGGTTTGTGCTACCTAAAATGGCTACCTCAAAAGTTTTTCCAGTTTCTACTATAACTGATATATCTTGTGTTTGTTCACATATCTCAGGAGTTTGTGAAGCCTGAATGTCATCTAGTACTAAGAAGTTACCATTATCACTGTCTAAATTGGTACGTAAAATAACACCAACAGCAGTATTGGCTCCTGGATTAAATGTTACTGTTCTTAAATGCCAATCGTTTGCGTTGTTGTTTTGAGGAATAGCCGCTGTTGCCTGACTGCTGATTACAGCACCAGAACCATCAACCAATTCTACTAATACCTCTGGGTCGTTACCAGATGCATTGTCTACTAATATATTATATGCATAAAATGATATGGTGATGTCTTGGTTGGCAAGTGCTTCCAAGCCTGTTCTTGACCATAGAATATTATTATTGCCTGCTGAGGTACTTACCCCAATTGCCATAAATCTACCATCGGTCAATCCTGTATGGTCATTAGGGCTTCTCCAAGATGTATTAGGATTGGTTATTCTGTTTGTTACCGCATATTCAGCATTTACAAGAATACCGGCAGGACCTAAATTACAGTCTGTATCCGTACCATCTTGTGGTTCGTAGCAATATCCTGTACCTATTTCTGCAATCTGTGTAGTAACACCAGATCCAAAATTTTCAAGGAATAAAGTACTTTGGTCGGCAGCTATTGAGCTTGTATAGCCAACAGTAATTGTTTGTGTGCCTGGAGCAACATTATTGAAAACATTGCTATCTAATGGTGTGTTATCTGTACCGTTTAATTTATAAGTATAGGTAAAGTCTGTTGTGTTAGAAGGGGTAATTGCAACTACTCCGTTTCCATCACACTCATACGTTATGTCATTAGTGAATGTAGGGTCAATAGCAGCACTCGGTACTGTAATTTCTAAATCTGTAGAACATTCTAAAGCATCTTTTATGGCTAATTGATAAGTTCCTGGTGTTAAACGTTGCTCGTCAACTGCGGTAAACGTACTTCCTCCGTCAAAACTATATTGATACGGAGCTTGACCGCCACTTGCATTTAAAATCTTTACTAAAGCAGTAGGTGTTGCAGCACCAGAAGTATCGCAAGATGCATCTTCTATAATGGAAGGTGATGCAGTTAGCGTAAATGGTTGGGTAACTTCATATTCATAAGTCTCTATACAACCATTACCGGCAGTACCACTAGAATCCATAACTGTAATAGTATAATTACCTGCTGAAATATTGTTGAAGTAATTTTCTGTTTGATAAGTAGTACCACCATCTAGACTGTATTGATATGGAGCATTACCACCAGATGCAGTTATTGTTAAAACAGATGTTGAAGAATCTGCACATGTGATTTCCGTGTTGGTAGCTGATATGGAAATAGTTCCCAAATCTTCCATGGTTACTATATTAGAGAATCCATAACATCCGTTATCATCTCTAATTACAAACACATATTCTCCGTCTTCATTAGGTACATATGTTGAAGGAGTACCTTCATATCCGAATAAAAATGATGGATTAGATGTGAAATCTGAATCGGGAATAGTAGTTTCGTCAGCGTATGGAGCATTACCATCTTTACTATAGATAGCATATTCGTACCCTGTTGTACCACCAGTGCCTATTAAATTTATTACACCGGAAGTACACGTAATGTTTTCTTGATTTGTTGCTGTTAACCTAAGTTCAGGAATTTCGTCTACAGTAATAGTTTGCTCATCTAAACAGCCATCTGTTGTTGAGGTAACAATTACATAGTCACCTGCCGCTAGCCCAGTAAATGTATGAGTATTATCTGATGAAACTAAGTTGTTAGCAACCAATGATCCTTTACCACCACTGCCATTGTCTAAATAAAGTTCGTAACTGTATTCTGGGGATACATTTAAAGCTTGTATTGCGATAGTACCAGCATCAGTACAATCAAATGGAGTAGTGCTAGGGTTTACTTCAAAAATTCTTTCTGAAATTCCTATTTCTTCCGTTTCAAAAATACAGCTATTTACTATCGGTGCTCCAGTGGAAGGATTAAGTTGTGTAATCTGAACTTTGTACGTACCAGGACTAGTGATATTAAAGTTAGGACCTTGACCAGCACTAAATGGTACTGCGATTGAATTATTCTCAACATCATATAACTGATAACCGTAACCGCTACCTAAATCGATTACTCTAATAGAACCATCTGTATCACAAATAATATCAGAAGAATCTGGTTCAGGAATATCTAATGTGTTTTGGTACGAATTGAAATAGAATCTACTAAAACATCCACCTTCATAACCAATAACAACTCTATATTTTCCACTTTCGGTAACAGTAAAGTTATCTGAATCGGTTTGTTCATTCCAAATCCAATTTCCATTGGTATTTGCGCAATTGTCACTAGCATCGCCACAAGTTGCAACATCACAACTTGTTTCATCTAGTTTTTCCCACTTTATGCTTAGTGCATCGGTAATACCTAATTGTATAAAAGCACTATCGGTATCTCCACAAAGGAAGATATGTGGCATTGAGCTGTTGTCATTTGAACATGTAACAGTTTCCCCTTGAATATCATTATCAGGATTACTATCTGAATTTACTTGGTTCAAATAACTAATAATTGGGTTCGTTTGGGTTTCTCCATAACGCTCAACAGAAATTAATTCTGTATGGTTAGCACAACCAGATGTTGCCGTCTTTTCAACAATGTAATTACCTATTGTGGTTACTACTAAAGTATTAGATGTTCCATCATTTAATATTGTATCTCCAGAATCTATTGATCCATTGTTGTTGTTGTCTATTGCCCAAGTATATGTGTCAAAGCCCAAACCAGCTGAAAGGGTACCACTGGCACCACAAAGTTGAACCGTACGTGCTACATTACAATTTGCCAATGCATCGGATACATTGTTTGCAGCAACTTCTAGAGTTGTAGTACAAGCACCTGCCGGGTTACTACCATCTTCATCAGAAAAGATATTGGTATTTAGAGTACCCGAGTAATTAGCATAGGCATTGTTTTCTAGTTGAGAGGCACAAGCCGCTACGAACTCAGAACAGTCGCCCGCAACAGATACCGTTATCTTTATTTTATATTCCGGATCATCAATTTGAACCAAAGCATCAGGTATAGTAAAAGTTATAGTTCTAGTACTTTCGTCATAACTGCTGGTTACTCCTGGTGCATCGTCAATGTTTATATCATCTAAGCTTACGTTATTTGGTAGAACATTTTTTATCGTAAAGCTAGTTGCATGATCATCACCAGTATTCTGAAATCTTAATACGTAATTGTAAGTATCTCCTAAATCAACATCTTCACCGTTAATGTCAGTACCACCTAATAATTCTGAGGTATTGCCTAAAACAATTACCGGAGCAAATACCTGAGTATAAGATGCTGCATTTACGGTACCATCTGTTGGGTCAACCGCAGGAACTCCTGTTCCAAATTCACCACCATCGCCACCGTCAGTAGCATCATCTTTGTAAAATTCGTTGGCATCACTACAACCATCATCATCGCTATCTAAGTCTAAATGATCAGGATAGCCATCCATATCAGTATCTAGATTAGCACAGAATCCAGAAAAAGACGCTGTATTGTAAGATAAAAAGGCAACATCGGCATTTGAACTAAGTTGTAATCGTAGATAAGAAACGTCAGCTAAACTAGCGGCTGGGATACCAAATTCTGACAATTCTACTGTAGCCAAACGATAATCTCTTGTAGTATTGTTATAGAAAATGCTTCCGTTTGCGTGGTAAATATCTAATCTATACGAGCCAACAACATCGGCAAGTGCTCCACCACTATAAGCCTGTACACGTACAGCATTTCCAAGAGGAGCACCTGTAGCATCATAAAGACTTACAACATGACCAACACCACTTGGGTCTGCAACTTGGGTTAATAATATATCTGGTATACCATCGCCAACGTTTGTTGCTACGATAGGATCTATTTCATAAGTCCATGTATCGCCGATGTTAACAATACCGGTACCAAGATCCAATCCATTTTGCCCGTGGGTCAACAAAGGATTTAATGGGTCTGTGGTAGGATCATTTATAACGGTTAATCCTAAAGCATTATCATTATTCCCATCATTTAAGTTAGCTTCAAAGGTAGCCTCGCTATAAATATTATTTGAAGGGGTCAATGCCATCCAGCTAGATTCTGTAGCTGAAATATCTGAAATTCCATCATTATTGGAGTCTATGCGGTCTGATAAACCATTTCCGTTGGAGTCATAAAGATTATCGTCTGCAACCCCAGTGGTAAAAGTGGTTCCTCCGGATGTAAATGCTAGTAATTCGTGTGATAAGTTTGGTAATACTGGATTTCTAGAAGTCGTAGAACTTCTCCAAAAACCAGAGAAATTGGAGAAAATTTCTGTTACGGCAGTACCACCTTGTGCAGTGCTTGATGGTGAAGTGAAATTTACATCACTAGAAATGATACACATTTGTTCAACGGAATCATAAATACCATCATTATCATCATCTAAATCAACGCTATCCACAACGCCGTCATTATCAAAATCGTTATGTACTATAATTCTGGCGGAAGGCTCATCTCTTGTAATGTTTGCGTCCGTTTGGTCTTGAGTATTGGTAGCTATATTTACGAGGTTGAGTAAAGGCAAGATGTCTATTTCGTCTGCAGTTACTTCTAATGTTAAGAATGCAACTTCGCCTGGTGCCAATGTGCCTATATTCCAAACATTTCCATTCCAAGATCCTGTTATGGTAGAAGCCCCTTTCAAGGTTAACCCTGCAGGAATATTATCTGTTACCTGAAGATTAGTGATTGGCAAATACCATAAGTTCTCTGCTCTGATAGTAAATGTGGCAGTTTCCCCCTCTGTAATCTCAGGTTTGTCAACGGTTTTTATAATTTGAACATCTGGCTCACAATAGAAAATTTTAATGGTTTGTGAATCGTAAGTACATGGTCCTTTTGTTCCTCTTACATAGTAATCACCAGCAATAGTTGCGGCATAATCATAGGCATTCGCTCCAGGGATGGCAACACCATCAAAAAACCACTGGTAAGCATCGAAATTATCATCAGAAGCTTCAAAAATACTTGAACCAGAAAAACAATCACCTTCAACACCTCCGTTAATTTGTAAAACAACTTCTGGTACGGTGTCAAACCCTGAAAAATAACCAGCAACACCTTGAGCACCATTATATCCAAAGAATCCAATAGCCATTGGTCCAGTTGAAGTCACACTAATATCTCCGTCTAAGTTTGGTATATAGAAAGTTTTCCAATCACTTGATCCAGCTACTGGTGTAGAGGCGGGTTTTGAAATTTCAACTCCGTCTTCAAATACTTTTACATTAGAGTCAATAGTATTTACGGAAGCTATAATGGTTAATCCCCCGGTTACTGTTGTTCCGGCAATGTTTCTAATATCTGGTATATTATCCATGACATCAGGTAACAGACAGTTAACAGGAGCCACAAAATTTAACCCTTGAGTATATAAATTACTTGATCCCGCCATTGACTGGTATGCATAGACATCTTTTGATGTTTGTACCAACATGTTGGCACCTACCGTATTAGAAGAGTAATTATTGCTTGGAATTTTAAAGTATTCACCATTATTAATTGTAGCAATGGCAGTAGTACTTCCATTCACATATATTTGAGTATTATCTGCTGTTGCAATAACTAACGGAAATTCGGTAAGTCCATTAGTGTTACCATTTCCTCTTATAAATACATATTCTTTACCTAGTTTATTAATAGGTACTGGTTGATCAATACCCGCATCTCTATGGCTCTGACCATCTTCACTACCAAAGTTTATAGAACCATTACTAATTACAATATCTTTTGTAGAAACTATTGATGCCCCGATCCAACCATCTTCGTGTGCTTGGGTAGGTGATGTGCCTATATAGGTTTCATAAACAAAAGATTCGTTTGCGTTTAGTGTTATTGTATGTGAGTTTGCAGTTATACCAGCTCTGTTTCCGCCTACTCTAAATTCGCAACCAGGATCATAACCAGATAATACCACTGTGGTATTATCCTCGGTTGCCATAATACCTAAGGTGTTAGATTTTGAGGAGTGACTTCCTTTATTTGGAACACCGCCCCATTTAAAATTAGTACCCATAGCTTGTCGACCCTTAGCGGTTAACGATGCAGCTTGCGAGCCAGATTTACCTCTATAATTAACATAAAATTTTTGTCCCCCAGCAGAAATAAACCGTAATCCGCTATTGGTAAGTACTTTACCGGTGTTGTTGTTATCTACTAGCGTAATGTTGTTATCACCGTTACCTAAGGTCCAAACACCAGGATTTAAATTATCTATGGTGATTGTTCTTTCGATTGTATTTGAAGTTCCACGATAAACGAAAACGTCGAAAGGTGTCGTTTCTGGTGTAGATAAATAAATAGCTTGGTTCTGAATACCTGCGTTGTTTTGACCTTGCTTCATTGGTGGTAAAAAATGAAGGTCGCTTAATTGTGCAAACCCTAAAAATGAGTTGAATGCAATTAGTAAAAACAGGAGTAATTTGATGTTGGATTTGATATGCGTAATCATTGGTTTGGTTTCATATGGTATGAATAGCAAATAAAACGAGGTTTTAGTTCTTAAATAAAAAAATGTTGTATACACGCGGTATTATGTTGTTGTAGGTGTTAATTCTATATACTAGCTTTCAATTATTAGTTTGAATTGATTATTTTGTAAGTAAATTTGAAGCATGTCAGAAGAAAGATTAATGTCAAAAAAAAAACCAGCTTATCCTGTAAGCGAGGCTTTAGATGGCTATTTGGATCATTATAGTCGTAAGATTGAAATTCCTATATTTTACGACGATTTGCTTCGATTTTCAGGGTCGGTGGTTGTATATGATAAAAATGATGAAGACACCCTTTGGATTCGAGCCTATTATTCTGAATTCGATAGAAAAGAAATTGATGATAGTTTAAAGAAAGTGTATTCTATTTTACTTTCAGATGGTAGTGATAATATTCACCAATATCTTAATGTAGATGCAGTAGATTTTTGCACGTTTGGAAACTCTAAACCTTTTCGTATTAAAATACGTAATATTTTAAACGATAACTTCACATATTTTTATATCAAAAAAACGGATGCATCTCGTATCTACGGACTAGAATTAGAGCATATGCTGTCTCCTTATAACCTAAACTTTTTGGTGTATAAAGACACGTTAATTGAAGAGCATATTGCAGGTATACCAGGCGATGAATTTATAAAAAACAATTTGCCAAAATGTACACCACGAGAAAAAGCTCAATTGGCAAAGGAATTTGTAAAATTCAACGAGCGTTGCATGATTCGATTATTGGGCGATATGCGCTCTTATAATTATGTTATTGTACCTACGCATGATTTTGACCATGTAGTGTATAAAATACGAGCCATTGACTTTGATCAACAATGTTTTGAAGGTAAATTGAAGGTATACAGACCGCAATTTTTTAAAGAAAACTTTCAAATGGTTGAGTTGGTACGGAACAAATTAACGCATGATTCTGTGGATCAATACAAGTTAGAAGAGCGTTCTATGGTAGCTAAACGTATTTTAAGTTCTGGAAATAGAATTAAAAAGTTACGGGCTATCTGTAAAACCGATGAAATTTCTACGCCAGAGAACATAGCTATGCTAAGAGAACAAATCGAAGTTCTTACTATGGATATGGATTTTAAGAACTGTAAGACAATGGGAGAAGTGTTAGATCTTGCCCTTAATTTTGTGCGAAGAAATTATGAAGATGTTAGTGTAAAACAGATTATTGAGCATAATATTAAAATTAATAATTAAAACATTTTCTACTATTTGAAAAGCCCCTTATTTCTTTAAAATAAGGGGCTTTTTATATGATGTATTGATTTTTTAAGTCAATGATATTAGCTCTTTTGCTCTTTGTTAAAGTAAACTAAGTAGTAATACATTTGTTTTTCTTCATCCCATCCTTTTTCTACATATTTCTCTGCAGATTCTGGATTAATGAAGTCCATTTTAATTTGAATATTGGTATCCAAATTAATAACGTTTTTTATCTTTTTACGAGCATCTGAAACTGCTTTATTTGCAATATCAAAATTAGATACATCCTCAATGCTATACTTAGGACCTTTCTCGGTTTTGTAATGCTTAAACTCCGGTATCAATTCTGGGTTTTCCATTACTTCGTTCAAAAAAGTCGATTCTTCAAATGAATCATTTTTTGCAAAATGGTTCACCGCACGGTTCATGAATAACACTTCTTGTTGTTTGTCTTCTGCTGGTAAAACAACATCTTTTGCAAAATTCTGGCAGAACTTTAAATAGTTTTTAGTCTTAAAGTTATCATCTGAAAGTGGATTAACACCCAAAAAGTTCTCTAACCAATACTTAGTATCATATTTATTACTATCTACCGAAAGTACCTTATAACCCTCTTCTTTATCTACATTGAAGATTAAACAACCTTTATCAAGCTTGTTAATATTTATACCTTGCTGAATAACAATATCTAGGTTGCTATCTTTTTCTTCGAACTGAATAAAATCATGTTTTAACTCACTTTTGAAAATACCGATGGCATCTACCTTTTTGTTATCTAAAAGCAACCCAGAAAGAAGAGCTACGTAGACCTCTCCACTTTTAATATGTGGGTGGTTAGATTGTTCAAATAATAAAGAGGCTATTTTTTTAGAATTTATATGAGCCGTAGACGTATCTTCAAATATTTGACTAACAATTTTATGCAGTTCGTTAAATTCTACATCAACTTCATTATCTAGTTTATAGTAGTTTTCTTCTTTTTCTCTAAAAGGTTTAAAAAAATATTCCTTTAATAAACCCGTAGTTTCATCGTTAAGTCTAAAAGGCTCTTCTGATAGAAAAACACCTTCGTTCTTATTTTTGTTACCAACTCTATGTATAGAAATACTTTCAATTTGGGTAGCATATAAGTTGATCATAAAAAGCTTTTATTTTTAATGGTTAGCAAGGGTAATAAAATGTATTATATATAATTTAATTCCAATTTTCATCGAAATCTAAATCATCATAATTTTCAAAAGTATCATCAAAATCAAAGGCGCTGTTCTCAGCCTCAAAGTTTTTTTCTGGCGGAGTTTCTGGTAATTCACCAAATGTAAAAAGTACATTAGGATAAGAATGACCATCTTCATTTTCTTGAATATCTGCAAGCTCAACAAAAAACGTCCACATGTTCATAAAATCATAAACATAAATAAGCTTTGGGTTGTTCTCGGTCATGATATCCTCCAAAAAGGTTTCGTTCATTAACCGTACATCAGATCCAGATTCGCTCATATCAAAAAGAGCAATTTCTTCATCTTGTTTCCATTCTTCGTCACAAGTGTAAAAAGAAGCCATTTCATTACCTAAAAAGCCAAATGCCTGAGTAATGGCATTATGAAACTCTTCTAATGAATTATGGGATTCAATCTCTAAATCTCTGAAAATATCCTCTTCAGCGTCTAGAATTACACGAATTTTATAAATCATACCTTATCTTTTGTGGGACGGCAAAGTTACGAAGTTTCCAAGTTTTTTCTAGGCATTAATGCATCTAAAAGTATGTAGAATTGAACACCGAATAAAATTGAAGCTAACACCAGGTGTAATGGCTGACTAGCAAAGGGGAAATCTAAATAATTCATAGCTATACCCGTAAATACTTCAACTACAAGTAAGAACATGACCCAATAAATTTTAAAATGACCTAGGTCTAGCTTCGTAATCCTATATGCCAAGAAAGCATTTACTGCAATTACTAGTATGGAAAATGACCTATGAACGTAAAATAACAATTCCGGACTTTTTAACCAATTACCTCTTGCAGTATACCCGTAAATGTCTATTTGCTCATCTACAAATTGACGAACTTGGGTACCCATGGTTATCTGAACTAGAGTAAGCAGCAGAGCTATAATACTTAGGTTCAATACCAATTTGTCATATCTAATACGTTTGTTCTCTGTATTGGCCAAGTATATTATATATAGTAATATGGCAACAATAACCAACGCCATTAGCATATGAACGGTAATTTTTGCGGGCTCTAAAACCGAATACACAACCGTTGCGCCCAGCCATGCCTGGAAAACCATGCCCAGCACAACTAACCAAGATAAAATAGGTATGCGTTTTTTCTTTTTCCAAAATTTAATGGACATAATCGCTAAAATTAAAGTGGCTAGTCCCGCTAATGCGCCAAAAAGTCTATTTATATATTCTATCCACGTATGCCAAGGATTAAATTCTGCATAATCATGTTTGGTATATAATTCCCAGTTTTCGGAATTGAACGAATTGGAAGTTGTGAAATCTTTTTTTGAAACCTGTAATGTCTCTCGCCAAATAATAACTTGACCTTTTTCAAAAGCCCTATTTGGTTGCCATTGTATTTCGGTAACCTCAGTTGGGGGTATGTAGTATCCAAAACATTTTGGCCAATCTGGGCAACCCATACCGCTTCCTGTCATTCTAACTACAGCGCCGGCAACAATTACTAAATAAACTAATACCAAAGATATTTTGGCAATTTTTCTAAATGTAATATCCATAAATAATAGCCATTCTATTTCGTAACCTGTAAACCTAATTGGGCACCCTTAAGATACATAAAATCTTGTGCCGCTTTATATTCATTCGGGATTTCTCCCTCTAATATAGCCTCTTTGATCGCTTCTTTTATAATTCCGATTTCTTTTGATGGTTTTAATGAAAAAGCTTCCATAATTTCTTCTCCACTAATAGGCGGTTGAAAGTTTCTAACATGATCACGAGCTTCTACTTCTTCAATTTTTTGACGAACAACCTTAAAATTCTGACGATACTTGCGCTGCTTTTTAGGGTTCTTAGTAGTAATATCTGCTTCGCACAACGTCATTAGGTCCTCTACATTATCGCCTGCATCAAAAATTAATCTACGTACGGCAGAATCTGTAACGAAGTCTTCAGAAAGTACAATTGGTCTAGAGCTCATTAAAACCAACTTTTGAACGAATTTCATTTTATCGTTCAAAGGCATACGGAGGCGTTTAAATAATTTCAAAACCATTTTAGACCCCACAAATTCATGGCCGTGAAATGTCCAACCAATTTTTTTATGGAATCTTTTAGTAGGGGCTTTTCCAATATCATGTAACAAAGCGGCCCAGCGTAGCCAAAGGTCTTCTGTAGCCTCAGAGATATTATCAACTACTTCTAAAGTGTGCCAAAAATTATCTTTATGCTTTTGACCCTCAATTTCTTCTATGCCTTGTAAAGCGGTTAATTCTGGTAGAATTAGTTCTAGTAGTTCTGTTTTATGAAGTAACGAAAACCCTAATGAAGGTTTTTTACATAGCATAATTTTATGTAATTCATCTAAAATTCGCTCATTTGAAACAATTTTTAAACGGTCTTTATTTTCGGTAATAGCTTGTAAAGAGGGTAGTGCAATTTGAAAATCTAATTGTGTTGCAAAACGAATGGCCCGCATCATGCGTAAAGGGTCATCTGAATATGTAACGCCCGGCTCCAAAGGTGTCTTAATGATTTTGTTTTCTAAATCTTTAATACCATTAAAAGGGTCAAGTAATTTACCATAATTGTCTTTGTTTAGCGAAAGTGCTAAAGCGTTAATGGTAAAGTCTCTTCTTTTTTGATCGTCTTCTAACGTGCCATCTTCAACAATGGGCTTACGACTATCTCGATTATAACTTTCTTTACGAGCACCAACAAATTCTAATTCAATTCCGTCATTTTTAATCATGGCGGTACCAAAATTTTTAAAGACAGAAACTTGTGGTTTCCCCTTTAATTTTGATGCTACTTTTTCGGCAAGTGCAATACCGCTGCCAATGGCAACAACATCTATATCTTTTGGTATTGATCTTTTTAAAAAATAATCTCTTACAAAACCACCAATAACATAGCAGTCTACAGAAAGTTCTTCTGCGGCTTCTGAAATTATTTTGAATATTGGGTTGTTTAAAGCGTCTGTATAGCTCTCTTGCATGTTCTTATTCTCGAATAATCTTCACCGTATTATCATTAGAAAGTCTAATAATTGATGAGGCGGAGCTATTCTGTTTCTCACGATGCAAATTTACCACATAGTCTACACCTTTTAAAATAGCTTCATCTATATTTTGAAAAGATTTGGGTGTATTGACCCCAGAAATATTGGCAGAAGTAGAAACTAAAGGTTTTTTAAACTTGCCTATAAGGTAGGTGCAGAATTTATCTGATGCTACTCTTATGGCTAAGGTGTTATCTGACGCAATTAGGTTTTTGGCTACACCACGTGGCTTATCGTATATAATGGTAGTGGGTTTAGTAGCTAGATCCATAAGATCGTATGCAAGTTCAGGTACTTTTTCTACATGTTTTTCAAGCATAGCATCATTGGCTACTAAACAAATTAGCGCCTTGCTATCATCTCGTTGCTTAAGTTGAAATACTTTCTGTACAGCTTCTTCATTGGTAGCATCACAACCAATACCCCAAACCGTATCGGTAGGGTAGAGTATAAGTCCGCCGCTTTCTAAAACTTCTATGCATTTGTTGATTTCCTCTGTCATTTGTTTTTTGCTTGTATTAAAGAAAATTATCTGGAGTAATGTTGAAGTAATTAGTTATAGCTAGCCATTGAGTCTTGTTTTTATCTCCTCCAATATTTGACTTTTTTAGAGATTGCTTTTGAGACCCAATTATAGGTATGGGTGTTTTTGCTTTATTCTTAGCTTGTATAGAAGCTGTTCCTTCTAAATGAGCCATGGCTTTAAACCACAGGTCATCTGCTTTCGGAGCCAATTCTAAAAATAATGTTGAGTCTGTTACTTTTTCAGAAAGGGTTTTGGGTGGATATAAAACACCCTCAGCACCTATAGGTATGACCGCAGATGTATTAAATTTTGAACCTTCAATATAAACCCAGCTTCTATACGATTGTAATTCACCAACATTAGTATAGGTGATATATCTGGTCTGGTTAGCTATTATTTTATTCGGATGTGTTTGATGTTCTTCATATAAGGTTCGAAGCCAATTATATCGATACATCATATCATCATCACAAGTGACAATTATTTCATTCGGGAACAATTCTAAGCTATGAATTAACTTTCTATGAGAACAGGTTAAATCGGAATACAAGATTTCAAATAAATCAGATTCTAATACCGCTAGTTTTTTTGGAATTTCACTTTTTAAAGAATGATGCAACCATAAAATAATTTTTTTAGGCCGTACATCTTGATTCAAAATACTTCTAATGGTTAGGTGAAGTGTACCTAATCTTGATGGAATAGAGGTTAGAGAAACAATTACAGGAATTTCTTCTTTCTGCGTAGTATGCATTCTTTTAACAGAAATAGCTAAAAGTTTAGCTGAATTGTAAATTGATACAGGTATTTCTTTTAACTTCATTTTACAATGCTGTAATTTGTCTTTTAATATTGAAGACTGTCTATTCTAATTCAAAGATAGATAAGAGTTTTATATTTTTGCAGTAATTTGAAATGCAGTATGGAGATTCCTAAAATAAGTATCATAGTTAGTACATATAATGCCGAAGAGTGGTTGCGAAAGGTACTTTGGGGTTTTGAACAGCAAATTTTCAAAGATTTTGAAGTTATTATTGCCGATGATGGATCAAAAGCACCCACCAAAGAATTACTAGCTGAGATGTCTGCGAAGGTGCATTACCCAATAGTTCATGTTTGGCAAGAAGACGAAGGCTTTCAGAAATCTAGAATATTAAATAAAGCTGTAACCGCCTGTTCTGCAGATTACATTATCATGACTGATGGCGATTGTATACCTCGTGAAGATTTTGTTCAGGTGCACTATATTAATAAAGAACCTGGTTATTTTATCTCTGGTGGGTATTACATGCTACCCATGAATATTTCTAAACTAATTACGCTTGATGATATTGAAAAACAACGTTGTTTTAATATTCAATGGCTAAAGGAAAAAGGAATTCCGCAGACATTCAAGAACAATAAACTAACTGCTCAAGGTTTTATTTCTAAAATTCTTAACTGGGTCACACCTACCAATGCTAGTTGGAACGGACATAACTCTTCTGGGTGGAAAAAGGATATAGAAAATGTAAACGGATTTGACGAGCGCATGCAATATGGCGGTCAAGATAGAGAACTAGGTGAGCGTTTGTTCAATTTCGGACTAAAGTCTAAGCAACTAAGATATAGTGCTGTTTGTGTACACTTAGACCATAAAAGAGGGTATAAAACACCAGAATCTATTGCAAAGAATGTGGGAATAAGAAATACTACAAAAAAGGAAAAAAGCGTGTGGACGTTTTATGGCATTACCAAGTAATACGCTAACTCGTTTTTTTGTTCCAATTGTTTAAGTTCATTATAACGTTCTAAAACGCCCAATGAATTTAGATAACAAATTATAAAACCTTTTTTACCATCTAATATACCAAGACGTAAAATGTAGTGGTTGAAAAATTTCCAGCTGGTTTTTAAAACCATCATTACGTAACTAAACTTTTTTTCTTTGTAAAATGATTCAATAGCCTTTAAGCGACCATACTTCAACATTTTACCTTTATAGTCTTCGTAATTTTTATAACAGTAGTGAGTCAATTTTTCTTTTAAAATACCAGATGTGCCATCAACGTCTAATGTTTCATGAACTATCTTGCAATCAGAAAAAACTGCTTTACTTTTTCTAAAAAGTCTATAATTTTTATCGGTCTGCCATCCACTATAGTTCAATTTTTCATTTTGAAACATGAACTGGCGGTAAAACCAAAATGCAGAGATATCAGTATCACTTGCTACCGTTTCTGTAATTTCATTTTGTAATGCATCAGAAACTATTTCATCGGCATCTAAAAATAAAACCCAATCATTTGTTGCTTGTTTTAAGGCAAATGATTTCTGAGCGGTAAAATTCTCAAACGGATTTTGAATGACTTTTACTTTCGGATGGTCTTTTAAAAATTCATAAGTTCCGTCGGTACTAAAAGAATCAACTACAATAATTTCATCAGCAAAAGAAACAGACTCAATACACTTTTCAATGTATCCAATTTCGTTAAACGTAATTACTAATGCGGTAAGTTGTTCTTTTTTGGTAATCATATAATCCAATTTGATAGGTTTGCTCTAATCGGAGCGAACAAAGTTATAACAAAAAAAGAATTAAAAAATTGTGTTAAGAAGTAAATTTCTTACATAATTGAAATCCAATGTTATAGCATGGTTCAGTTAATAAGAGGGCACATTTTAGAATGGTTGCGTTCAATTATCAAAAAGTTTTTTAGTTTTTGCTAACGCTGCGCCAATAACCTGATGCATATCGTAATACTTGTACTCGGCAAGTCTGCCGCCAAAGATGACTAAGTCATTGGAAGCCTTGTTTTTATACTGTAAATACCTATTGTTGTTCTTGTCGTCATTAATAGGATAGTATGGTTCTAAATCTGTTGAAGCTTCTAAAGGATATTCTTTTGTAATGACTGTTTTCTTCTGTTGTCCGAACTCAAAATGTTTGTGCTCTAAGATTCTGGTATAGGGTATATCTGCTTCTGTATAATTAATTACAGCGTTGCCTTGGTAGTTATCGGTATCTAAAATTTCATGGTCAAAACGTAATCCGCGATATTCTAATTTTCCAAATTCGTAATTGTAGTATTCATCTATTTTTCCTGTGAATACGGTTTTGTTGGCCAAGCTGTCCAATGCAATTTTGTCTTTAAAATAATTAACTCCAAGCTGCACATCTATACCTTCTAATAGTCCGCCAGAGAGTTCATTGTAACCGCCAATTGGTATTCCTTGGTAACTGTCATTAAAATAATTGTTGTCAAAAGTGTAGCGTAAGGGCAATCGTTTAATTATAAATGATGGTAATTCCGTAGCTTTTCTTCCCCATTGTTTTTCGGTATAGCCTTTTATCAGTTTGTAATAAATATCTTCCCCAACAAGTGATAATGCTTGCTCTTCTAAATTTTGGGGTTTATTTTTTTGATGCTTCTTACTTTGCTCCTCAATTACAGCTTTTGCCTCGGCCGGTGTTTTTACTCCCCATAATTGGTGAAAAGTATTCATGTTGAAAGGTAAATTGTATAATGACCCTTTATAATTGGCGACGGGAGAGTTCGTGTATCTATTGAAAGGGACAAAATCATTTACATAATCCCAAATTTTCTTATCGTTAGTATGAAATATATGCGCACCGTAGGCATGCACATTAATATCTTCTATTTTTTTGCAAAAAGTATTTCCACCAATATGTTCTCTTTTATCTACTACCAAACAAGTTTTTCCTCTTTTTTTAGCCTCATGGGCAAAAACTGCTCCGTAAAGCCCTGCGCCTACAATGAGAAAATCATACTTTTTAATGGACACCATATTATTTATTTGGAGCTCAAAGATAAGGTTTGAAAATACATTTTTTTGGTAGATTATATTTTGAAAAAGAAAATATTAAGAGTGTTTTAATTGTGAAAGAAGAACCTTAAACTTGCAACTGATAAACCAAACTAATCATTTATGAGTTCTGAAAAGCACTTTTATATTTCTAGAAATTACAAGTTTTCAAAAAATGCAGCATCTAAACCAAAAATGGATTGCGAAACTGTTTTAGAAAAGAATGGGTTTAGGAATTTAGGTTTTAAACAGAGTAATCACCCCAGTTCCGCCATCGGAGCGGTTATTAGTTTTTTCGGAATAACAAAAGGATTATTTCTATTACCAAGACAATCCGTTTTCTGTATGCAATATCCGTTAAGCAAGTTTTTCCGATATATAACTAGCATTGTTTCTTTGAAGAAATGTACTCTCATTATTATTATACATGATGTAAAATTTTTAATGGGTAAGTCTACTGACTTAAAAGGTGAAATGGCAAAATTCAACAAAGCAGATTTCATCATTGTACATAACGATTCTATGAAAAAGTGGTTTCAAGAAAATGGATGTAAAGCACAATTGGTAAGCTTAGAGTTGTTCGATTATTTACATGCAAGTAATAAACATGCGACATTAAATACGCCTTATGATGTAGTTTTTGCTGGAGGATTGGGGAAAGAGAAAAGTGAGTTTTTATATAGTATGGACAGTCTTAAGCCGTCAAATTATAAACTGAAGTTATATGGTAATGGCTTTAATGCGAATGATGCTGAAAGCGATAATTCCATTTTAGATTACCAGGGTGTTTTTTCACCAGATGAGGTTATTGACGAAATAGAAGGTTCGTTCGGTTTAATTTGGAACGGTAATGCTTTGAACGAATGTTCAGGAGATTTTGGAAAGTACCTTTTGTATAACAATCCGCATAAAACATCTTTATATCTGTTGTGCGGATTACCGGTTATTGTTTGGAAAAAAGCTGCTATCGCTAAATTCATTGAAAAAGAACAAATTGGTATTACCTTAAATTCCTTAGATGAATTGGATGCTACATTAGCAAACCTTGATCCTAAAGATTATGCTACTATGATTTCTAATGTAGAAAAGGTAAAAACCAAAGTTGCCTCTGGTCATTACCTTTCTCAAGCTATTACTAAAGTAGTTGAATTGGTTTAATAATTAAACCGCAACATCGTACTCTCTAAGTGCATCGTTCAATGATGTCTTTTTGTTTGTGCTTTCTTTTCTTTTACCTATAATTAAGGCGCATGGCACTTGAAATTCACCAGCAGGAAACTTCTTTGTATAACTACCAGGTATCACTACTGAACGTGCTGGAACAACACCTTTTGTTTCTACGGGAGTTTCACCTGTAACATCAATAATTTTGGTGCTCATTGTTAAAACAACATTCGCCCCTAGAACTGCTTCTTTTTCAACTCTAACACCTTCAACTACAATACAACGAGATCCAATAAATGCACCGTCTTCTATAATAACAGGCGAAGCTTGCAAAGGTTCAAGAACACCACCAATACCAACGCCACCACTTAAGTGAACATTTTTACCGATCTGCGCACAGCTACCAACAGTTGCCCAAGTATCTACCATAGTACCTTCATCAACATAAGCACCGATGTTTACATAACTAGGCATTAGAATTGTACCTGGTGCAATGTATGCACCATGTCTTGCAACTGCATTTGGTACAACACGAATTCCTTTTTCTTTATAGCCTCTTTTTAAAGGCATTTTATCGTGGTACTCAAAAATACCAGCTTCTAAGGTTTCCATTTTCTGAATAGGGAAATACATAACTACCGCTTTCTTTACCCATTCGTTAATTTGCCATCCATTTGCGGTTGGCTCTGCACATCTTAATTTTCCTAAATCTAAAAGGTCAATAACCTCTCTTATAATATTTTGGGTTGCAGTTTCCTTTAAAAGGTCTCTATTGTCCCATGCTTTTTCTATTTGTGCTCTTAATTCTGTCATTTTCATAAAATTTTCTCAAATATAAGTTGAAGTACAGTAATTAGCCATGCTCAAGGGCACATATAACAAATTATCCTTTATTTTTGCCAAAAATTAAGTTTGGGAAAGATTCTTGCAATTGATTACGGAGAAAAACGTATTGGCTTGGCAGTTACCGATGACATGAAAATGATAGCTTTCGGTTTAACTACTGTCGCCACATCAGAAATCTTTACATATTTATCAGATTATATTCCAAGGGAAAATGTAGAAACCATTGTTGTGGGCGAACCCAAGCAAATGAATAATACAGCTTCTGAATCTGAAGTATACATTATTCCATTTTTGGAAAAACTGAAAGAGAAATTCCCGTCAACTCCTATTAAAAGGCATGACGAGCGTTTTACATCTAAAATGGCATTCCAAACCATGTTGAATAGCGGCTTAAAAAAGAAACAACGAAAAAACAAGGCATTGATAGATGAGATCAGTGCAACTATTATATTACAAGATTTTTTAAAGACATTATAAATGATTTTACCCATTATTGCATACGGTGATCCCGTATTACGAAAAGTTGCGGATGATATTGATAAAGATTATCCTAAGCTGAATGATTTGCTTTCTAACATGTGGGAGACCATGTATAATGCTAGTGGTGTAGGTCTTGCAGCACCTCAAATTGGGTTGCCAATTCGTATATTTTTAGTAGATACCACACCTTTTGCTGGTGATGAAGATTTAACTGCAGATGAGCAAAAGCAACTTGACGGATTTAAACAAGTATTCATTAACGCATACATTGAAGAGGAAACTGGCGATGAATGGGCTTTTAACGAAGGCTGTTTAAGTATACCAGATGTTCGCGAAGATGTAAATAGAAAAGGTACCATTAAGATTACTTATTTAGATGAGAATTTTAAGGAACATGTAAAGACTTTTGATGGTTTATTGGCTCGTGTAATTCAACACGAATATGATCATATAGAAGGTATCTTGTTTACAGATAAATTATCTGCCCTTAAAAAGCGAATGTTAAAAGGTAGATTAACCAATATATCTAAAGGAAAAATTAGCGTAGACTATCGCATGAAATTTCCGGCAATGAAAAAAGGGCGTTAAAATGCCTATATAATTAATAGAAAAGTGTAATATTTGTCCACTTAAAATTTTAAATGAGTTTATGGGGTTAGAGAAAATTTTATCCGTTGCAGGAAAACCAGGTTTATATAAATTAATTACTCAAACCAGAACAGGATTTGTAGCTGAGTCTTTGTTAGACGGTAAAAGAATTACTGTGAGTTTACGTAGCAGTGTAAGTGTCT
The DNA here is from genome assembly GCF_000688315.1 of Maribacter sp. Hel_I_7. NCBI lineage: Bacteria > Pseudomonadati > Bacteroidota > Flavobacteriia > Flavobacteriales > Flavobacteriaceae > Maribacter > Maribacter sp. Hel_I_7. Next base: position 111,897 of record NZ_JHZW01000001.1, read on the forward strand.
TGTCTGAAATAGCTATTTATACGTTAGAGGAAGAAGTTCCTTTAAGAGATGTGTTTAAAAAGATTCAAGAAAAGGAAAATGGTGGTAAAACATCAATTGGACATAAAGAAGAGAAGATTAAATTAGAAGAATATTTCTTTGAGGTATTGCCTAATTATGATGAAGATCGTGTTTATGTAAGTGATATTAAAAAGGTTATTCAGTGGTATAATATATTAACTGATAATAAAATAACTGATTTTTCTAGTGAAGAAGTAGAAAAAGAAGAAGCCTCTGAAGAGGAATAGAAATTAAGTTTAGTAGAATTAAAAAAGCCCTTTTGGGGCTTTTTTTTTGTTTCAAATTTTTGTAAAAATGCTATTTCATATTTATTTGAGTGTTGTTCATCTATAGTTTAGGGTATTTCATCGGTAGCTTTCTTTCAGTCATCAGTTATTACAAGGAAATTTATGTAAAACCCTGCAAATTAGCACTGTATAAATTTTGATGAATAAATTAAACCTAAATAAACATGAAGCGTAGTTCACCGGAAATTGATAACGATTTAAAGGGAGTATTTTTTGAAAATGCATATTCACCCTTTGTTATTTTAAATCGTTATATGGATTTTGTTGATGTAAACCAAGCAGCGGTTACTACAATAGGGATTGCTAAAGAAAACTTTATAGGTAAAAATATATTGGACATATTCCCTTATTTAGAAGGTACAGAAAGATATAATTCCTATAAAGATGTAATGAAAACAGGAATATCAACTGGTTTTGATGAGCTCATGTTTAAAGGTGAGAATGCTGAGATTAGATTTATGAGTAGGGCATTTAAAATAGGAGATTATCTTGGTATTACTACACTTGATGTAACTAATGTAATTAATACGATAGAAAAATTAAAGACTGCACAAACTTCTCTAAAAGAAGTCAATGAAAATTTACAAAGAAAAAATAATGAGCTTGAAGATTTTTCTTATGTAGCTGCACACGATTTAAGGGCGCCGTTGACTAATTTAAAAAGTCTTTTACAGATGGTATTGAATTCTGATCCTACCTCTAATGATTTTGTGCCTATAGTTGATAAAATGAAAGTTGTTACTAAGGTAATGTGCGACAAGATTAGGGCGTTAAATGAGGTTATTGCTATAAAATCTAATTTTAGTGAAGATAAGGAGGAAATGGTTTTTTCTGAGGTAATGAGTAAAATTAAGTTGTCGTATTCCAAAGAAATTATTGAAGGACGAACAATAATAAAGGAAGATTTCTCTAGTAGCCCAACCATCAATTATAATCCGGTACAGTTACAAAGTATACTTCAAAATTTAATGTCTAATGCACTTAAGTATAGACATCCTAAAAGAAAGCTAAGTATCAAAATTACAACCAAAGAAATCGATGGTAAATTAACATTGACATTCAAGGATAATGGATTGGGTTTTAAACAGAATTTAGCTGATAAAATCTTTAGACTTTTTAAGCGAATGCATACTCATGTAGAAGGCTTAGGTATTGGCTTATACATTATACACTCAATTATTAATAGAAATGGAGGGAATATTAATGTTAATAGTAAAGTTAATAAAGGAACCGAATTTGTAATCCAATTTAAATTAGAACTAAAACTAAAATCATGTTAAAAATACTAATTATTGAAGATGATGAAATCACTAATTTCATAACCAAAACAAATCTTGAGAAATTTGGCTATAAGAATATAGCTGTTGCACTAAATGGTCAAGAAGGGTTAGATTATTTAAAGAATAATTCTTGTCCAGATTTGATATTACTAGATATCAATATGCCTATATTAGATGGGTGGGATTTTCTTGAAGCTACAACTCGTTTAAATTTAGGTCTTGAAATTCCAGTCGTAGTAATAACATCATCTATAAGATTTGAAGATAGGTCAAATGCTGAACTATATTCTAATGTAATAGATTATATGGAGAAGCCTATAAATTTTGAAGAACTGAATAACTTACTAGCTAACTTGAAAACTAAGAAAATTGAATCTTAATTAAAAAAGCCTTGATTTTTATATCAAGGCTTTTTTAATTGTTTAAACACCATCAGTCTTTTTCTATGGTCTCATAAGTGAAATCACTTTTTTTCCAATCTATTAATGGGGATGGATAATACTTTACATCCATTCTATCTAGAAAAGGAGCTTGGTCTGCCAATCTAACTTTATAATCTTCCCAATCTCTATTTTCTTTTATACTCCAACTTAATTCAGAATAACCAATTATTCTAGGGAAAGCTAAGTACTCTAATTCATCAATATTACTGATCGTTTCTGACCAAAGAGGTGCTTCAACCCCTAAAATATTTTCTAATGGTATGCCATATTCTTCAGGTGTCCAAATATATGCTGTATCTACAGGTATATAAGCTGCCCAGTGTAGTCCAAACTTAGATAGGGTGTCATATTCCATATCCAAATAAGCTTTCTTGGCAGGAGATACTATAATTTTCATTCCTTTGTCCACAGCTTTTTTAGCATTTTCTTCACTTGCCCACCATTGAGAGATAGAAGTGGAGTCCACATTTGCAATGGCAACTTCATCCCAACCGATCATTCGCTTACCGTGCTTCTGAACAATTTTTTCAACCTTATCTATAAAATAGATATAATCGCTTTTTTTGGTTACATGACTTTCATCTCCACCAACATGAAAATAAGGACCAGGGGTTATAGCAGAGATTTCTCTTACCACATCGTCTATAAAGGCATAAACAGTATCCTTATGAGTATCAAATGTGCTGAAACCAACGCGCATACCTTCGTATAGTTTTGGTGTTTTGCCATTTCCATTTAAAAACGGATAGGATACCGATGCGGCATTTGTATGCCCTGGCATATCAATTTCTGGTATTATGGTCATGTACCTTTCAGCGGCATATCTAACTATTTCCTTATAATCTTCTTGGGTGTAGAATCCGCCAGATTCGCCACCAACTTCTGTACTACCGCCAACCTCGGTCAATTTTGGCCAAGATTTTATTTCTATTCTCCAACCTTGATCATCACTAAGATGTAAATGCAGAACATTTATTTTATAGTAAGCTAATAGGTCAATATATTTTTTAACATCATCTACACTAAAAAAATGTCTTGCAACATCTAGCATAGAACCTCTATATCCAAAATTAGGATTGTCAATTATTTTACCAGTAGGTACTGGCCAAATCTTTTGAAGCGCTAATGTATCGTTACTTTCTAAGGGTACTAATTGTCTTAAAGTCTGTATACCTCTAAAAGCACCTTCAGCGGTATTAGAATTGATGATAATAGAATCTTGATTAATATATAGTTGATATGCTTCTGGTGATTCTAAATCTGTGCTGTCACTCTGGTTAATGTAAATAACTCTTTCTATCGTATTTGCACCCTCAGAATTCACAGGTATCGTCAGGTTAATTTTGCTTTTAAGCTTATCGGCCAAAAATGTACCAACTTCTTCAAAACCTGTTGCATTTTTAGAAGTGTATATTGCCGTAAACTGGTCTAAAGCAAATGCCGAGTTGGTAGGTATTGTTTTTAAAGGCTTAGGTATTAAGCTAATTTTAGACAAATCTGTCGTAGGCATTGCAATTCTTTCTTTCTTTTCTTCAGCGCAGGCAACTAGCAATATTGCCAAACTTGCAAAAAATAGACTTCTAATAAAAAAGGTCTTCATCATTTTGTGTAATTATGGTTGATTTACTAAATCTTTCATGGCTTCATACCAAATATCATAGCCTTTTTGGTTCATATGTAGACCGTCTTCAATAAAAATATCGGTTATAAGTTTTCGTTTGTTCAACATAGGATTCCATACATCTACGTAATTCAACTGAGCATCCTTTTTAGTAAAACGCTCCATTTTTCTATTTAACCTTTTATATTTTCCACGTATTTTCCATCTACTAATACTAGGCTTAGCCGCTATTAATATAATTTGGGTAGATGGGTTGTCGGCTTTTATTCGACGGATGATCTCTGCGGTCGTATCAAGAACATTTGCAGGTCTTTTTTTTGACCATAAATCATTGTCTCCCTCGTAAATAAAAACTTTTTTGGGATTGTAGGATAGAATTAATTCATCAATAAATAATAGTAAATCAGATGCTTGTGAACCTCCAAAACCACTATTTACAATTTGATGATCAGGAAACTCTTCTTCTAATTTTTTCCATAAACGCACACTAGAGCTACCGGTGAAAACAATAGTTTCTTTACTGGAATCCCAAATACTATCGTATTTCTTGGTAATGTCTTTTACTTCATTGGTAAATACATTTTGAGTTTGAGCGAAACTCGCTAATGATATGAAAAATAAGCAAGCTGTTAAGATTTCAATTTGTTTTAAACTCTTTATAAAAGATAATTTTTTAAGCATTTTTTATTTATTGGTAGTTACTGTTAAACCTTCTGTAATTGCCCATTTGTGAAACTGCGAAATCCAATCGTCAGATGCAAGATTTTGAGTTTTCATTCCAAATCCATGCCCGCCTTTAGAATATATATGCATTCCGGTATTTTTGCCATTTGTTAACCATGCAGCATATAAGTCTGTGCTTGGTTTTGCTAATCCTAACGGATCATCTGAAGCACAGATAACTAACATTGGTGGTGCATCTTGTGGTACAGTATATTCACCTAAAACGGTCATCCACGGATAAACAGGAACTATAAAATTTGGTTTATTTTCTTCTATATAATTAAAGGTTACTCCCATAGTTACTGCCCCACCGGCAGAAAAGCCCATGAAACCTATTTTGTTAGGGTCCAATTTCATTTCATTGGCATTAGTTCTAACGTACGTAATTGCAGAAAGACCGTCTGCAATGGATAGTGGTAAAACTGGCGTAACTCTTTCACCAATTTTTGCGGGGTTACTTGCACCTTCATCCGTAATTTCTTTAATGCCATCTTCACCCGTTGGTACTAACCTATACTTTAGAACAAATGCAGTTATACCTTGTTTGTTTAGCCATTTGGCTACATCTCTTCCTTCGCTATTTATACTTAAACCATAGAGTCCGCCACCTGGAGCAACAATGACACTGGTGCCATTGGGTTGGTCTGCTTCATAAACTTCTAATCGTGGTATAGCTACATTGGTTACAACTTTTGTACCCCAAATATCTGAGTAATACTCATTTTCTGGTGTTGTCCAAGTTACTTCAGCATTGGTTTCAAAAGGTAGGTCTACCATTTTCTGGGCAAGTACATTCATAGAGATAAAAATACAGGTAAGTAAAATAAAATGTTTCATATGTTTAAATATTATTGAATTGTTTCAATTAACATAAATAATGCGGCAGCTAATACTCCGCCTATAATTGGTCCAACAATAGGAACCCAAGCGTAACTCCAATCACTTTTTCCTTTATTTCTAATAGGAAGTATGGAGTGTAATAATCGAGGACCAAAATCTCGTGCAGGATTTATGGCATATCCCGTTGGTCCACCCAAACCAAAGCCAATACCCATCACTAAAAGAGCTACAGGTAAAGCGTCTAGCGATCCTAGTGAAATATCGCTATCACCCATGGTGCCACCTGCTATGTAAAAAACACCAAAAACTAATGCAAATGCTCCAATAATTTCAGTTACCAGATTCCAAAACGGACTACGTATAGCGGGTTGTGTAGAGAAGGTGGCTAAAATAGCACCGGCATCTTCCGTTGCTTCGTATTGTTTTTTATAGTTAAGCCAAACTAAAAGGTTACCCATCATTGCACCTAATATTTGAGCTACAATATAGCCAGGTACTAAAGCCCATGAAAATTTTCCTGCCACGGCAAGTCCCACGGTTACTGCAGGGTTTAGGTGAGCTCCACTAGCATCGGCAGAAATGAACACTCCAATGAATACGGCAATACCCCATGCAAGAGATATACCTACCCAGCCAGAATCTGATCCTTTTGTACCTTTTAAAACAAGATTGGCAACAATACCGTTTCCAATTAAAATTAGCATTGCTGTGCCAATAAATTCAAAAATATATGTAATCATGGGTTGGTTATATTTGAATGGTTTAAGATAAAGAAAATAGAGGAATTATTAAATTTTATAAGGTTTTGTTATGTAATAGATAATAATCAATGTTTAAATATGTGAATTTCAATATAATGTAGGTAAGGTATTGATTGTAGAAATAAAAATTATTGATGACTGAGCTATATTTTTATTGGCTATTTCTTCAAAGTCTTTTCAAAAAATATTTAAATGTTTTAACTACCTTCAATTTTAGATTAAATAATTAGGTCACAACTATGAATAAATACACTTACTTCTTTTTTATCTCTTTGGTGATGCTTTTGTCAGGTTGTTCTTCTGATGATAGTGATGATGAAGTTGATAATAGCGCGTTAGTTATTGGAACTTATAATTTAACTGAAGTTAATGTTAATGTAGCTCAAGATGTCAATGAAGATGGTGTTTCTTCAAACAACATGCTCGATGAGCTTGAATGTTTAAATGGAATTTTGATTATTAGTGACAATAATACATGGACTTTAGATTTGGTTAATCTGGATATTACCAATGTAACCGGCGATTTTTACGCAATTCGTTGTGGTAGAACAAATAGTTTCACCGGTAAGTGGTCTTTTCAAGGTAGTACACTTAATTTAAATGCTACGGATTTTGGTACTATGACACTTAACAATTTAGTATTGACAGAAGGTATTAATGAAAATTTACCTGGTGTACTAAATAGAAAGTTTACGAAACAATAAAACTAATATCTTACTCCGTTTACATTCATTTTTAGGGTGTAAATAGAACCCATTGCGGTAATAAATAAAATGTCTTGGTTTTTGCCGCCAAAAGTTACGTTGGCAGTCCATTTTTCATCAACTGCAATATGATGTATTTGCTTTCCATTTTTATTAAAGATTGTTACTCCGTCGCCAGTTAAATAGATATTGCCTTGATTGTCTATGGTCATACCATCTGAGCCCATGTCTGTAAATAGCTTGCGATTTTTTAATTTTCCATCATCTTGTATGGAAAAGGAATATGTTTTTTTATCTCCAATATCTGCTACATAAAGTATTTTGCCATCAGGTGTTCCTATAATTCCGTTAGGTTGTGTTAAGCCTTCAGCGACTATGGAGACTTGTTTCATATCTGGAGAAATATAGTACACATTCTTTTCTTTAATATCTGCAGAAGTTCTGGACCAATATTCTCTTTGGTAATATGGGTCGGTAAAATAAATACCTCCACTTAAATCGACCCAAATATCATTAGGTCCATTTAATTTTTTGCCCTCAAAAGTGGTTATTAAGGTATCTATGTTTCCGTTAGAGTCAATTCGCCATAACTCATTATTTTCATCAGCAGCTGCCAATAATTTGTCATTATGATCAAAATATAAACCATTAGCTCTACCTGCTGGTTCTTTAAAAATACTAAGGGAATTGTTAGCGGCATCCCACTTTATAATCTTATCATTTGGTTGGTCGGTAAAGTAAACGTTACCGAACTTGTCAGATGCAGGTCCTTCTGTAAAACTATATTCGTTTGATACTTGAACCAGCTTAGCATTTTCTTTAACAACAGATGAATGTTGTGCTTTGCATGACGTGATAAAGACAATAAGTAGTATAGCACTGTAGTATTGAAGTTTATATTCCATAGTTAATATTTTAAATATTCTTCAAGTAATTCATATTATGACGCATGCTTTCAACAGGAGTGCTAGCATATTCTTCTTGTTCTATATAGATATGTTTAGCTCCAGAAAGGTCTTTGTTCTTAAGCATTAATTCTATATCAAGTATGCCTTTTCCGAATTCGGTACTTTCTTTTCCGTGAATATCCATGTCTTTTAAGTGCCAAAGTGGAAATCTACCAGGATACTTTTTAAAGTAATGAAGCGGTTCTTTTCCAGCAACTACCACCCAACCAAGATCTAACTCCATGTGAACTAAATCCTCTTCAGTGTTATCCATTAAAACATCATAAAGGATTTGTCCGTCTTCAGATTCAAATTCATATTCGTGATTATGATAACCAAATTTCAATCCCAATTTTTTACACGCTTCACCTGCAACATTAAATTGCTCTGCTACTTTTTTGTAGTTATCTACTGTTTGTCCGTCAGTAGGCATAGATGAGCATATTACGTACTCTTGTCCAGAAGCAACGGCATCTGCCATAGTTTGTTCAAATTTGTCGTCTAAGCGCACATGTCCACTAGTTAGCTTCATACCTAGTGCCTTACAAGTTTTACCCATTTCAGAAGGCGTTAGTCCATAATAGTAACCCAATTTAGAACCCGCACTTTCAATTTCTTTGAATCCTAAGCTTGCAATTTTCTCTAGAGTAGCCTTAGGGTTTTCTAGCATAGCATCTCTGAAAGAATATAACTGCACTCCATAGCTAGCTTTTTTTATAGCTGCCATACTTAATTGAGGCATTAGTAGGGTAGAAGCACTTAGTAAACTGGCATTTTTAAGAAAATTTCTTCGTGTATTCATTGGTTTGGTATAAAGGTGTTGTTGTTTGTTGTTGATTTTGCAAAATACAGCTCTTAATCAATAAAACGATGGACTAGAAATCTTGCGATTTTAAATGTACAAAATCTAAACAGGATTTTTAGTAGGGCAATCAGTGGTTATGTATTTTTGTAAAAATATTACGCATGAACAGTAGGGCAGAACAATTAAAGGCATTAGATAGGTTGTTAACAATAATGGATGAGTTGCGAGAGCAATGCCCTTGGGACCAAAAACAGACCATGCAATCACTTAGGCACTTGACTATTGAGGAAACTTATGAATTAGGTGATGCTATATTAGATAATGATCTTAATGAGGTGAAAATGGAATTGGGCGATGTGCTGCTTCATATAATGTTCTATTCAAAAATAGGATCAGAAACCAATGACTTTGATATTGCAGATGTTGCCAATGCTATTTGTGATAAATTGGTGCATAGACATCCTCATATTTATGGTGATGTTAAGGTAATAGATGCCGAAGATGTAAAACGAAATTGGGAACAGATTAAATTAAAAGAAGGTAAGAAAAGTGTATTGGAAGGAGTTCCAAGAAGTTTGCCTGCCTTGGTTAAAGCGAGTAGAATACAAGATAAGGTAGCTGGAGTCGGTTTTGATTGGGAAGAGCCTAAACAAGTTTTTGAGAAAGTGCAAGAAGAATTAGGTGAACTGCAAGTGGAGGTAGATGCCGGAAACAAAGAAAAAATTGAAGCTGAATTTGGAGACGTACTTTTCTCCATGATTAATTATGCTAGATTTCTTGGTATAAATCCTGAAAATGCACTTGAACGTACCAATAAAAAGTTTATAAAACGTTTTCAATACCTAGAAGCTACCGCTAAAGAAAAGGGTAAAGAATTAAGAGATATGTCTTTAGAGGAAATGGATGTGTATTGGAATGAAGCAAAATCTAAAGATTAGATTTTACGACTATACTACTGTACTCATAATTCTAGCTAAATCTCTATGTTTTATAGGTTTAATGAAATAGTCTGTTATTTCAGGAAACGATTTGGCATGGTCAAGGTCTTCAGAATTAATAGAAGAAGTAAGCATAATAATATCAATTTTCTTATCAATATTTTTAGCAATTTCTTGAAATTCTTTCAGAAAATCAAAGCCGTTTAAAATAGGCATATGTAAGTCTAGAAAAATAGTATCAGGCAATTTATCCAAAGAATCTAAATTTTCGTTTAATAACGTCAATGGTTTTATAGAATCTGGGAAATCAACAATTTTAGTTATAGATAATTGTTTGAGATATCGTTTCATAACGTACTTTGAAATATCGTCATCGTCGATAATCCAAACTAATGGATCTTGAATCATAAGGTTAATAATTAATGGTAATTGGTGTGTTTGTTTTATATAACGACTTGGTTGGGTGTTATAGTATTCATGAAATGTATATTATGAATGTTTACGCGTGTTATTGATTGTGTAGGGTGTATTTGTGTTCAATTTTGGATATTTTATATTTCTGAATATCAATTAATTACAAGTGTGTTTTTTGAGGAATTTTAGTTTGGAGTGTTGTATGGATAATTCTATAAATTGTTTTTAAGTAATTAGATGTGTCCGTTATTTTTTACCTGATTATACAGAACATAAATTGTTCAATTAACGGTACCTTTGACAAAATTTTATTTTAGGTTTTGTTACAGAATTACACCAAAGAATTTCGTTATAATATTAAGCTTTCCGTACCTGTTATTTTAGGAATGTTAGGTCATACATTCGTTCAATTGGCAGATAATATAATGGTTGGGCAATTAGGTACAGCAGAATTGGCAGCGGTATCTTTAGGTAATAGTTTTGTTTTTATAGCTATGTCTTTAGGCATTGGTTTTTCAACTGCAATTACCCCCTTAGTAGCAGAAGCCGATGGCGCAGGTAATAAAGAAAATGCCAAAAGTGCTTTAAAACATGGTTTGGTGCTCTGTACAGTTCTAGGGTTGACACTTTTTGGTCTAATTTTATTAGCTAAGCCCGTAATGTACGCTATGAAGCAGCCTATTGAGGTTGTTGAACTTGCTTTGCCATATTTAGACTTAGTCGCTTTTTCATTAGTGCCATTAATAATTTTTCAAGCATTTAAACAATTCTCAGAAGGACTCTCGCAGACCAAGTACCCAATGTATGCAACAATTGTTGCCAACATCATTAACATACTTTTAAACTACCTGTTAATCTTTGGTAATTTTGGTTTTCCTGAAATGGGTATCGTAGGTGCGGCAATAGGTACATTGGTTTCCAGGTTTTTTATGGTATTCTATCTTTGGTTCATCCTAAAAACAAAAGAAAAATTTAAATATTACGTAACCGGATTCAATTTTGCCAAAATTGAAAAAACGGTGATGAAAAAAATTGTTGAATTAGGTTTTCCTTCTTCTTTACAAATGTTTTTTGAAGTTGGTATTTTCACATCGGCCGTATGGTTAAGCGGAGTTCTTGGTAAAAATGCTCAAGCAGCAAACCAAATAGCATTGAACTTAAGCAGCATGACATTTATGTTTGGTATGGGGTTAGGTATTGCTGCCATGATACGTGTGGGAAACCAGAAAGGGTTGACCAATTTTAAAGAGCTAAGAAGAATTGCCCAGTCTATATTCTTATTGACATTCTTGTTAGAAATTATATTTGCCGCGCTATTTTTAATAGGTAGGCACTGGTTCCCATCATTGTATTTGGATATCGATGATATGACTAATTTTGCCGATAATACAGAAGTACTGGTAATAGCTGCAGAGTTGTTGTTGGTGGCAGCATTCTTTCAAATTTCAGATGGAATTCAAGTTGTTGTGCTAGGTGCTTTACGTGGTCTGCAAGATGTTAAAATACCAACGGTGATAACCTTTATTTCTTATTGGTTAATAGGTTTTCCTGTAAGCTATTATTTATGTTTACACACAGATTTAAAAAGTACAGGAATATGGATAGGATTGCTTACCGGATTAACGGCATCAGCGATTATGTTGTATATTCGATTTAATTATTTAACTAAAAAACTAATTGCCGGATAACCTTCTTTTGATAGTTGTCTGCAGTTAAATTTATATAGTATATTTCTTATGGAGTTTCCAAAATTTTTATTGGGTGATAATACAGATTTCCCAACAGCAATATTTGTAGTACATACTGAGTTTCCAAGATTCATTATAAACCTAGAAGATGATGAGGTAGAATGGCTTGAAGAATTTTCTAAAGAAGATGAGAAGGAGTTAGAAGAAGAAGCCGAAAACTTAATTGAAGCTGCAACAGCATTTTATGATCGCGAAGTATCTAGATACGAAGATTAACCATTATTATGCTTGAAGAGCTTTTACAGTTAGACAAAGACTTTTTTTTATACTTAAATGGACTTGGTACTCCGCAATGGGATAATCTTTTTCAGTTTATCTCTCATAAATTTAGTGCCATACCATTGTATCTATTTTTGCTCATTCTTTCATTTCAAAAATATGGAGGGAAAAGAACATTGGTCTTATTGGTAACGGTGGCTTTATTAATTACAGTTACGGATCAACTGGGTAATTTTTTCAAGTATGGCGTGGCAAGACTACGCCCTTGTCATGATCCAGAGATTGAACCCTACATGCGCTTGGTAAAAAGCTATTGTGGCGGTAAATTTGGTTATTTTTCTGCTCATGCATCTAATTCATTTGCATTAGCTGTCTTTTTCGGCAGCATTCTAAAATCTAAAATAAAATATATAGGTTTCTTTTTAGTCCTCTGGGCAGCCTTGGTAGCATACAGCAGAATATATTTGGGAGTTCATTTTCCACTTGATATTATTACTGGTGCCTTTATAGGTTCGTTGTTCGGCTGGTTGTTTGTAAAGTTATTTATATTTGCACTTCGCAAATTCTCCCTATGATATCTAATCTAAGGTACTGGTTCTTAATAGTTTTAATTTTCTTGGTATACGTTGCAGGTATGTTTGTTACGTTGTTTGAAAATGATTCTGCACAATTTTCTGTAATGGCCATGCGAATGGTACAAGAGAATGATTTTTTTAGTTTATTTAAAGGTCCAGAAGAATATTTAGATAAGCCGCATATGCACTATTGGTTGGCGGCACTATCTTATAAGATATTTGGTATTCATGATTGGGCTTATCGCATTCCTGGAATCTTATCTACATTACTAGCTGCCTATAGCTGTTATGGTCTTGGAAGTCTTCTATATAACAAACATGTAGGTAAGCTCGCAGCTTTAGTTTTTATGACTGCCCAGACAATTGTATTGGGAGCTATAGATGTACGTACAGATGCAGTATTAACAGGGTTTAGCATTTTAGCTATTTGGCAACTAACAAAGTATATAGAAAAAGGAAGTATTAAAGCAATAGGTATTGGAGCTTTTGCTGCTGGTATTGCATTTTCTACAAAGGGTCAAATTGCACTTTTAGTCATTGGTTTACCTATTTTATGTCACTTGACTTATACCAGAAAATGGAATGCATTTTTAAGTTGGAAAGTGTTATTGGCACTCTTAGTTTTTGCAGTGACGATAACACCAATGTTATATGCGTATTACTTACAGTTTGATCTGCATCCAGAGAAAGTAATACGTGGTAAAGACCATCGTAGCGGTATATTTTTTATTTTTTGGGAACAAAGTTTTGAACGATTAAGCGGAGAAGGTATTGGCAAGAATAGTAGCGATTACTTCTTTTTTTTCCATACTTTTTTATGGGTTTTTCTTCCTTGGACTATATTAGGAATTACCGCATTTTATAATAAGGCGAAGAGTTTTATTAAACTAAAATTTAAATATGTCCCTGGTTATGAGTTTTTAACCATTGGTGGTATTACCTTAATTTTTATTATTATCAGTTTTGCCCAATTTAAGCTTCCACATTATTTAAATATTACCATACCATTATTTGCAGTAATTACGGCTTCATATATTTATAACCTATATACAACCGATAAAGAAAAAACGATTAGATTATTAATGTATGGGCAATACTTTGTACTTAGTATTGTATTCATAGCATCAGCATTAATTTGTTTCTATGTGTTCAAATTAAGAAGTATGGTTGCATATGTTTTTTTAATAGCAGCTTCGGTTATAATTATTTATTACGCTTTAAAAAGAGAAGGTGTATATATGAAACTGGTGACAATTTCTGTTTGTGCTTCACTGTTGTTAAATGCTGTTTTAAACTTACATTTTTACCCAAATTTATTAGACTACCAAGGCGGTTCTTCCATGTCTAAAGTAATTAAAGAAAAAGATATACCTGTAGATCGAATTTACAAAGTGGGTAAAGATTATAGTTGGTCTTTAGATTTTTATAATCAATATCCTGTTCAACTTACAACAGTAGATTTATTGAAAGATAAAAAGGATGTTTGGGTATATGTAAACGATGAGGAAATGAGTTTACTGCAGAGTAAAGGCTTTGACTGGGACTCTCAATTATCAGTAGATCAATTTAGAATAACACGTTTGCAGGGCAAGTTCTTAAACCCCAATACACGTAGAAAGGTTACGCGTAAAATGCACCTATTGCATATCTATTAAGAGTTTTAATAAGCATTCGTTGTTGAAGTATCTGCTAACTCTATTTTGATTTTTTTAAAATGATACCAAACACCTATTAAAGAAACTATAGCGGTTATTAAAAAGAACAAAACACTTACTCCTACAGATATATTTTGGTCTAGTCCTAAAAATTTGGCTCCATAGAAAAAGGTGACCTCACGACTTCCAATACCACCTAAGGTTAATGGAACTACAGCAACAATTGATGAGATAAGGAAAATGATGAGATATGAAATTTGATTTAACTCGATGTTTAAGGCTAACAGTATAAACCAGATACTAACTAATTGTGCTAATTGCACTACTGCTGATAATGCCGTTGTTTTCCAGAATATAGGAAGCACGTAGGTGAAGAATTTTTTGTTCAATAGCCAAAATACAATTACAGCTAATGGAATAGCTACCAAGAACATCCAACGGTATCCATTTAAAAGGTCTACATCAAGAAAAGCGGGTAAAGCACAGGCATATATAAAAAGTAATAATAGTCCGCCTAAACGGTCTAATACGAGCACGCTCACTATTTTTTTTGTTTTTACCTCAAAAATTTTCTTTAAAATATACCCCTTATAGGCATCGCCACCTATACCGCCTGGTAAGAATAGATTGTAAAACATACCCAACAGATACAACTTAAAATTACTTACATGCGTAAGCATAATGTTAAGCCGATGAAAGTAAAGATTTAGCCGAATAGCCCCAATGAATTTGGATAGTACAAAGAAAACAGCGGCTAAAATTAAGTAAAGCGGGTTACTTCGAATCAATATATCTTTTATCTCGCCCACATTAATTTTTGTGAAGATGAAATATATTAAAACGGCACTTATAAGTACTTTTAAACCGGTAGTTACTTTCTTATTTAACTTCGCCACCTACACTTATTTTTTTAACGCGGTAAGGTCTTTTGTTTTGAGATTCGTAATAAGTTCTTATCAATAATTCCATTACAATACCTATTGTGAATAGTTGAATTCCAGCAAAGATTAACATCATTCCAAAGGTCAATAGTGGTCTTGTACCAATGTCTTCTCCAAACCCTAGTTTAACGATCAATAGATAAAGATTAATAAGAACCCCAGACATTATCATTAGAAAACCAGAAATTCCGAAAAGATGAATAGGGCGCTGAAAGTATTTACGAATAAAAAGCAATAACATCATATCTGCTACTACTTTAAAAACACGTTCTAATCCGTATTTAGAAACTCCTGCATGTCGTGCGTGATGCTTTACGGGTACTTGTTTTATTTGTCCGCCTTCTAGAAAAGCTAATAGCGTAATAAACCTATGCATTTCACCATAGAGATTTAAATCTTTAGCAATATCCTTAGTAAAAACTTTAAGGGCACAACCGTTATCTTTAATATCTAATTTGGTAACACGTCTTACCAGAAAATTGGCAATTTTAGATGGTATTTTTTTAACAAGGGAATCTTTCCTCTTTTGGCGTATACCGGTTACAACATCAAACTCTCCACTAACGGCATAAGTAAGCATTTGTGGAATATCAGACGGATCATTTTGTAAATCGCCGTCCATGGTAATAATATACTCTCCTTCGGCATAATCTAGACCTGCAGCCAAGGCTAAACTTTGACCGTAATTTTTCTTCAACTCAATTAAATGAACCTTTTCATCTTTAAGACCTTTGACTACTTTTTTGGTATTGTCCGTCGAGAAATCGTCTATGTAAATAATTTGATAATCGTAGCCAACCAAGCTTTCGTGGATTTTCTGTGTCAGAAGAGCCGCATTGTCTTGTTCGTTATATAAAGGAACAACGACCGAAAGTAGGGAAGTGGTAACAGGTTGCATTGGGTTGTTTTTGGAATAGCTGCAAAGTTATGTTTTTTATCCTAAACATAATGTACCTAAACAGTGGTAACCTTTTAATCTATTTAGGTCTCTTTTATTGCTTTCAATAGCTTTTCAGCAGCTAAAAACGGAGAGATATTACCGCTAATAACTTCTTTTTTTAATTGCGGTAGCATTTCTTTAGTCTTCGGATTATGGTAGAATTCAGTTAATAGTTCTTGCTCTAGATATTGAATTAACCAATTTTCATTTTGTTGTTGTCTGTTGGCGTTAAAATATCCGGATGCCTTCATGCTTGTGCAATAGGTATCTATTAACTGCCAAATTTCGTCTAAGCCTCTATTTTCAATAGCAGAACAGCTTAAAACTTCGGGTATCCAGCCATTTTCTTTAGGTGGAAACATGTGTAAAGCTCTAGTGAACTCCATCCTCGCAAACTCTGTACGTTCTATATTATCTCCGTCAGCTTTGGTAATAACAATAGCATCTGCCATTTCAATAATGCCTCTTTTTATACCTTGTAATTCATCACCGGCACCAGTTAATTTCAGTAATAGAAAGAAATCTACCATATCATGAACGGCTGTTTCACTTTGTCCAACACCAATTGTTTCAATCAGAATACAATTAAAACCGGCAGCTTCTAGAATAACTATACTCTCTCTCGTTTTTCGAGTAACGCCACCTAATGAAGAACCAGATGCAGATGGTCTTATATATGCATTCGGATTTTTAACTAATTCTTCCATACGAGTCTTATCGCCCAAAATACTTCCTTTTGTTCTGCTACTAGATGGGTCTACGGTTAAAACGGCTACTTTTTTGCCAATTTGGGTAAGCATACCTCCAAATTGCTCTATAAAGGTGCTTTTGCCAGCACCAGGTACTCCTGTAATGCCAATTCTAATAGAATCTTGTTTTTTAGAAATACAATGTGCTATAATGTCATTGGCAATATTTCTATGTTCTGGTTTGGTACTTTCTACAATTGTAATTGCCCTACTTACAATAGCTACATTATTAGCGTAGATACCCTCAAGTATTTCTGATGTAGTAAGATTGGCTAAATTCATTTTAACAATGTAATATAATAGCGAGTAAGGTACAAAGTTACTATTTGTAAATAGGAACCATAATTTTTGTGGAATCCCAGGCTAGACTTAAAAAATCTTGAGTTTTCTGGTTTACTGCAACATTCTCAAAATTGATGGATAAATCTTCTACAGGTTCAGCTAATTTTTTTACCGGGACTTCTACGGTCAAATAATCGTATTTTCTTTCATGGGTAGTTTGGTTACCATCTACCCGAGTAACGCCCCAACTTGGTATTTGAGTGTTGAATATTACTTTCCAGCTATTTTGATCAGGTATGGTCCATAAAGAATACTTACCTGCAGGTAGTGTTTTGTCAATTATTTTAATGGGCTCAGTGGTAGTGAATGTTGTAGGTTCATTAGCCCCTGTTCGCCATATTTTTCCATAAGGCACTAAATTTCCAAAAATGACTCGCCCTTTTTTAGAGGGGCTGGAGTAGTCGATCTCAAGTTCACTACCTTTTAAATCTAGGACTACCGTTTTTGCAGGACTAAATTTTCTAGCCTCACTGTGTATGTAAGGAATAACAACTAAATATACCAATGCCACTAGTACTGCAATACCAATGATAATTCTTTTTAACGACTTCATTTAATTTGATGAATCTAGATCAAACTTAAAGATAGAAATGTTGTTGTAGATATCTCCTGGTCTTAAGACGCTTTTAGGAAAATCTGGCTGATTAGGTGCATCAGGATAATTTTGAGCTTCAAAACAAATTCCAGGAAAATCAGATGGAGTATAAACTACCAAAGCAGGTTGGTTGGTGTAAACTTTCATAGTTATACCAGAACTTTTGGAATGAAGCTCTGCCACTTTTTCATTACCAATGTCCTTAATAAAAATGGCATCTAGCCTTTGTACACCTATTTTTCTTGGTAAAAGAAAATCGAATCCCGTTTTACGTACAGGTATAATATCTCCTGTAGGTAGCAAATTCTCTTTTGTTTCTAGTCTGTAAGGGCAGTTTAATTGTAATTCGTATTCGTCTATATACGGACTCTTATCTAGCTTAAAATAAGAATGATTGGTAAGGTTAATAACCGTACTTCTATCTGTCATGCCTTCATAAATAATCTGTAAGGCGTTATTCATTAATTTATAAGTAACACTAACGGTTAGGTTTCCTGGGTAACCTTCTTCTAAATGTTTACTGGTATAGCTAAGTTTAACAAAAGGTTTGTCACTATTATCAACTTCATCTATATTCCAATATTTTTGATGAAAACCTTCTTTTCCACCATGTAAATGCACACCATCTTCATGGTAAATATGGTACCTTTCTCTGTCAAGTGTAAATCCGCCTTCAGAAATTCTACCGGCATAACGGCCAACACTTGCGCCCAATACGTTGTCATCTAAACGATATCTACTAGGGTGATTGTACCCAACAACAACATTAGTATATTCATCATTCTCACCTTTAACAAGTAATTTTTGAATGGTGGCGCCATAATCAAGAACCATTAAGGTTAAATAGGCATTGGAAATTGTAACTTGTTTCAAGGGAATTATTTAATAGTGTGGTGTAAAAATAAAAATTTTTGCAACATTCTATTTTTTATATCGTCCTTATTATAACAACAACTAAAAACCAATCAATTAAACCGATGTTTCAAAGCAGTGTCGTAGAGAAATGTAAAGCAAACGACCGGGCTGCGCAATTGCAGCTATACAGGAAATATTGCGATGGAATGTTTATCGTGGCAATGCGGTTTGTAAAGAATGCCGATGATGCAGAAGATGTTTTACAAGAATCATTTATTAAAGCATTTCAAAAAATACATCAGTTTAAAGGCGATGTAACATTTGGAGCTTGGTTAAAGCGCATAGTTGTTAATAAGAGTATTGATTTTTTAAAATTAAAAAAGGAAAAGATTTCTCTTAATGAAGATAACATGCATGTGGTCGTAGAAGATGATAATTGGAATGTATCATCAACTATAAGTATAGAACAAGTAAGATATGCTATTGATGAATTACAGGATAAGTACAAATATGTAGTGCTCATGTTTTTGGTAGAAGGTTATGATCATCAAGAAATTGCTCAAGTATTAAATATATCAGAATCTGCTTGTAGAACTCGATTGTCGAGAGGAAAAAGTTATTTAAAAGAATTATTAAAAGGAAACAATTATGGAACAGGATCTTAGGGAAATGTTCAAAAAGGATAGAGAAGCGAAAAAGTATACCATAAAACATGGTCATGAAGAGCGCTTTTTAGAAAGACTAAAACAGTCATCCTTAGAAAATAAGAACCAGACTAGTATTTGGTTAAAAATTGCGGCTTCCATAGTAATTATAATAAGTATAGGTTTTGGTTTTAAGTATTTCAATATAGTTACTAATAGTACCCCAACTGTGGTAGATAATACCACAATTGAAAATGAGAAAACTGAATTCACTTTTGGAGACCTTTCACCAGATTTGAAAAAAGTAGAAAACTATTATGTAGCCAATATAAATATGGAATTGGCAAAATTAGAAGTGTCGCCAGATACCAAAGAGCTGATAGATAGTTTTATGGAACAGCTTAATAATCTAAATCTAGAATACAAGACTTTAAATACAGAATTGAAGGATTTGGGACCTAATGACCAAACAATAACCGCATTAATAGAGAATTTACAGTTACGCTTACAATTATTACAGAAATTAAAAAGAAAGTTAAACGAATTAAAATTATCAAAAAATGAACAGATCATTGACAATAGTATCTAAGCAACTCATCATTGCATTAGGACTTCTATCTTCTACTGGGCTAATTGCACAGGCAGAGAGTAAAACATTTCAAGAACGGTTTATTGTAGCTGAAGATGCTGTAGTAAATATTAATACCAGTTATGCTGATATTGAATTTGAAACGTGGGACAAGGATGAGGTGGCTATAACGGCCACCATCACCCTAGAAGGAGCAACCAAAGAAGAGGCTGAGGATTATTTTAAGAATAGCCCTATTGAAATATTAGGAAACAGCAAGGAGGTTAAAGTATCTTCTAAATCTAAGAACAACGATTTTTTTGCAAATTTTGATTCTAATAGCGACTTCGATTTTAACAATATGCGAATAGAGGTGCCAGAAATTGCATCGTTTGTAGTTGCTGTACCACAGATAGCTCCGTTTCCAGAAATGCCACCGTTACCACAAACCGATGCTTTCATTTTTAATTATGAGGAGTATCAAGAAGATGGTGATAAGTATATGAAAAAATGGCAAAAGAATTTTGAAAAGAGTTTTGATAAAAAACATCAAAAACGATTGGAAGAATGGGCTGAGCGCATGGAAGAAAAAGCAGAAGAGTTGGAAATAAGAATGGAAGAACACAATGCAAAAAGAGCTGAGTTAATGGAAGATCGTCATGAAGCTTTGCAACAAAGACTTGAAGAACGAGAGGAAAAACGTGCCCATTTACAATCAGAGAAAGATGAGCTTAGAGCATTTATCCATACTTCTAGAAACAGCTCTGGTGATGCACCAAATGTTTTCTATTATTCTTCTGAAGGGGAACAAAAGAATTTTAAAATTAAAAAAACTATAAAAATAAGCTTGCCAAAGTCTACCAGAATAAAAATGGATGTACGTCATGGTGAGGTGAAATTAGCTGAGAATACCAAAAACTTGAATGCGAATCTTTCGCATTCAAGCCTTTGGGCGGTGACTATTGACGGAGAAGAAACAAACGTTTCAGCTTCGTATTCACCGGTAACTGTTCAAAAATGGAATTATGGTCAATTGAATACATCATATTCTGAAGAAATTTCTTTGTCAGAAGTTGTTCAATTACAATTACAGGCAACTTCATCTACGGTTACTATAAATAAATTATTTAAAAATGCTTTTGTAAAAAATAACTTTGGTGCAGTGCATATTTTAGAAATGAGCAATGACTTTGAAGAGTTAGATGTAAGTGTAAAAAATGGAGAGTTAAATATTGCTTTACCAGTAGTATCTAGTAATATCTATGTAAAAGGTAATTCATCAACATTAAAATTGCCAACAGGTGTAGAGGTTGTTGAAACTAAAAATGGAACTACCTCAATTAAAAAAGGGTATTATTTAAACAATAACAGTAATCGGTCAATTGTAATTACTTCAGACTATAGCGAAGTTGTTCTTCAGTAATTATTTTACCAATTGTAGTGTCCCAAAAACATTTGCATCTATCCATCCCGCATTTTTATTCTCTCCAGGAACAAATACCGATCCAATTAAATTCTCGCGCTCCTCACTATTATCGTTGTCCGCATAGGCTACGGCAAAACCAATTCTTTTATCTGCAGTAAGTATTACTGGCTTTATATTAGGCTCGTCATTATAAAGGCTAGGGTAAATTTTTATATGCATTTCCCAATATGTAGTATTGCCCTCTGTCTGGTGTTTAGATATAATGTGATCATTATATAATGTTGGTTTCTCATTAACACCTAAGTCTACAACATTACCATCTAGGGCAACATGGTAGGTAAAGGCATTGTGATTAAACCTGTGCTGTCCACCAGAGTTGTCTTCGTCAACATAGACAATTACGCAATCATCGTTCCACCAAAGTTTTAATGGGTCTTCTGTTTGGTCTAAAATGGTGTCATCAACTATTTCTAATAATAGATAAAGTCCGTCCTCGTTCCATGCCATTTTATATTTGCCATTATAATCATTGTGGTCAAAAGGACCACCTATCCAATTCTGATCTATTGGTTGCCATTCTAAAAGGTTCCAATAATTCTCAATAGGTCTACCATCTAGGGTAGGAGTATCTTTAATATAGGAGACGGGCGTTACTTGAGAGTTTTTTTTGGTTTTTATTTCTGTACACGAAACAAAGCATACAAGACTTAAAAGATAAATAGTCCACTTCATATTACTGGTTTGAAATCTATGATTTATATACCATTCTCTTAAGTACTGTAAGATTATTAGTACTTAGTTAAGAGGGGACCAAGATAGAATAAAATTAAAACAACCCACTAATTCGTATGTTAACTAATAGATTAATAGGAATATATAATTATTTAAAGCACAAAAAAAGCGTCCCTTTTGGGACGCTTAACTATAGAAATTTTTTGGGAGATCTTTAATGGGCACTCTTCTTCAGATAATCTCCAAAGTTTTCTTTAAACCTATTTAATCTCGGTACCGATACGTTTTTAATATATGAGTTGTTAGGATTATTCTTCTCATAATCTTGATGATATGATTCTGCTTTGTAAAATATAGTATAAGGTACAATTTCTGTAGTAATTGGATCATTATCATACACTTTATTATCAGTAAGTGCCTGAATATAGCTTTCTATGATTTGCTTTTGCTCATCATTTTTGTAAAAAGCAATAGAACGGTACTGTCTACCTTTATCTGGTCCTTGCCTGTTTAACTGGGTTGGATCGTGTGAACCGAAGAATACTTGTACTAGCTCTGTGAAAGATATTTCGTTGGGGTCATAATAAACCTCTACAGCTTCTGCATGGTCAGTTTTTCCATATCCTACCTCTTCGTATGTGGGATTCTTTTGTTTCCCGCCAGCATATCCGGATACTGCTTCTTTAACACCTTTAACACTCTCAAAAATAGCTTCTACGCACCAAAAACATCCACTTGCAAAATAAGCAGTTTCATATTTACTTAATTGTTGAGGACTCAGTTTTATATCTTCTTGTAATTCTTCTTTGTCAACTGCTACATTTTCCGAGTTTTCAGAAAGTGTATTTTTCTTGACTTTTGACTGGCAACTGGTAGCAAGCAAGCTTGCACAGACCAATAAAGAGATTTGTAATAATTTCATAACAATTTTTCTTTTAGCAATTTGTAGGTAATTTACAAAGACCTTACGAGTAAAAGGGTTAAAAAATGTTAACTACATAGAACGATTATATATTTTTGAGACATGAATATATTACTTCATTCACTTGAGTCTTACTCAACAGCAACCATTAGTATTTTAGATGCTACAATTCCAGTTCATAATTACGTGCCTTTAGATTTATCTAAAAACAATAGGGAACTAATTGATTTGGACATTACCGATTATAATGTTTGTCAAGATTACATTGATAAAGTTCTAAAAGACAACAACGGAAGTATTGCTTACGGAGGATATTTAGAGCAACGAAATTTATACAGTGATAAGGATGGTTTTACTTCTAACAATAGACCCATACGCGATATACATTTAGGAATAGACTTTTGGTGTATTGCAGGTACCAAAGTAATTGTACCCATTGATGGTACAGTGCATAGTTTTAAAAATAATAATACAATAGGCGATTACGGACCTACGATTATTTTAAAACATGTTTTAAACAATACTTCTTTCTATAGTTTGTATGGACACTTATCTGAAGATTCTTTAGCCGGACTAGAAAAAGGAAAGGAATTTAAAGCTGGGAATCAGTTGGCTATATTAGGTACGCCAGATATTAATGTCAATTACGCACCGCATCTTCATTTTCAAATAATATATGACTTGGAAGGTAATGAAGGAGATTACCCTGGCGTATGTGCAAAAGCTGATTTGCATCATTATAAAGAGAACTGCCCGGATCCAAATATTTTACTCAAATTGAAAGGATAACCGAAATTTCAGAAGTTGGTAGATTGATTTTTTTTTAATACCAATCAAGATGGCATGTCTTCTTTGTAGTCCGCCTATAGCTATTTTAAATAATTTGTAGGAAAAAACCTATTAAGTCGATGAAGTGCACAAATTCGGCTGCCAACGGAAGAAAATTTTGTAGGAAAAAGGACTACAAATTAGAGTAATACATCGAAAACCCGACTTTTCATCGTAAAAACGATACCTCTTATCGAAATCGAAATACGTTTACCTACACTGGTGGGTTATCTATAGACCAAATTTACCTACTTTATTATGCGTACAATTATTTTTTTATTCCTTGTTGTCTGTTTGGGAACCCAGTCCCAAGCCCAAGCCAAATCACCAGTTAGCAAAGTGCAGACCATTGTCATGCCCATGGCAGATGTAACAATAAAGTCTGATGTAAACTCTCAGGGTTTTCAAACAGCTGCAAGGTTTTTTAAAGTTAAAAATGCAAGAGTTAAACAAGCTTTACTTTTTAAACCAAGAGTAAGAACTTTGTTTTTCGCTTAGTTTAATTCTTCAACTTCAACTTCAACATCTACTGTTGCCTCGGTTCCCCTTACAGGCAATACAATAGTTTTCAAAATTTCCCAAACATTGTTAGTTACTATTCGCTGTCCTTCTGCAGTTGGGTGAATTCCGTCTTCTAAGTTTAATTCTGGTATGCCAGCCACACCTTCCAGTAAGAAAGGAATTAAAAAGGTATTATTGGATTTTGCTAAAGCTGGGTACATAGTTTTAAATTGAGAAGCATAATCTGCACCCATATTTGGTGGTATTTGCATGCCGGCCAATATTATTTTTGTTTCAGGATTTTTGTCCTTCACCATATCTATCATCTCTTGTAAATTATTCATAGATTCTGCAATAGGTATACCTCTTAAGCCATCATTTGCGCCTAATTCCAAAACAAAAATATCAACGGGTTGGTTTAAAACCCAGTCTAATCTATTTAATCCTCCAGAGGTTGTTTCACCACTTAAACCGGAATTAATCACTTTGTAATCTAATCCTAAAGAATCTAATCGCTGTTGAATTCTATTTGGGAATCCTTCTTTTGTATCTAGACCATAAGCTGCTGTAAGACTGTTGCCATAGAACAAAATTACTTTGTCATCACTAGTTGTCTCTGACTTTTCAGAAGAACTTACGGCTTCTGTTTGATTCTCAGTTTCCTTCTTTTCTGGGGTTTCTCCACATCCAACAAACAACAAAGCCAATAAAAAATAACGAAACTTTAATACTTTCAACATAGTCTTAACTGATTAGATTCCAAATCATTTCTTTATTTTGTCCTCTTGTAGCAAAATGATTTATGGCAAAGATATTAAACGTACGTAATCTAAAGAAAACGTATACGAGTGGATCTAAGAATTTAACTGTAATTGATGATATTTCTTTTTCTATAGAGGAAGGTGATACTTTCGCAATTGTGGGTCCATCTGGTAGTGGTAAAACAACCTTATTAGGACTATGTGCAGGGTTAGATGAAATTAATGAAGGTGTAATAGAACTTTGTGGTGAAGATTTGAGTGGTCTTAACGAAGATCAAAGAGCATTACTAAGAAATGAGAAAGTAGGATTCATATTTCAGGATTTTCAATTATTACCAACACTTACGGCCTTAGAGAATGTTAGCGTGCCTTTAGAACTGCAAGGTGCATCTAATGCTGCTAAAGATGCTATGGAGTTGCTTTCTAAAGTTGGTCTTGGTGATCGCTATGATCATTACCCTTCTCAATTATCTGGCGGTGAACAGCAACGTGTGGCTTTAGCACGGGCTTTCTCTAATAAACCTTCTATTCTTTTTGCTGACGAACCTACGGGTAACCTAGATGAAGAAACTGGTGAAAAGGTAATTAAACTTTTATTCGACCTAAATAAAGAAATGGGAACTACCTTGGTTATCGTTACTCATGATTTGGAACTGGCAAATTTGAATAAGCACGTATTACGACTTAAAGGTGGTAAAATAGTAATCAATGAAACCATTGCACTATCTTGAATCTAACACAAAGAACTTCAAAAGCATCATATAATTGGTTGTTGAAAATGGCTTGGCGAGATGGCAAAGCTAGCGGTAAACGACTATTGTTATTCATGGCTTCAATTATTTTAGGTATTGCGGCTGTGGTATCTATTCAATCTTTTAGTGACAATCTTAAAGAAAATATTGGCTTACAATCAAAGGCGCTTATGGGTGCCGATTTTCTAATTGATAGCAACCAGCCTGCCAATGACCGGGTTTCAGAATTAATGGATTCGTTAGGTGGATTCAATGCAAGAGAGGTCAATTTTGCATCTATGGCAGCATTCCCAAAAAGCTTAGCTACCAAATTGGTTCAAGTACGTGCAATTGAAGGTAGTTTCCCTTTTTATGGGGAATTGGAAACAGAACCTGCAAATGCCGCTTATGAATACCAAAATAAAGGAGGAGCTTTGGTTGATGCTACCGCAATGTTGCAGTACAATCTTAAACCTGGCGATAGTGTAAAATTAGGCACAACAACTTTTGCTATTATTGGCTCTTTAATTACTGCACCTGGTAGTACTGGTATTGGCGCTACTGCTGCACCACCTATTATTGTACCGTTTCGTTTTATGGAAGAGAGCGGACTTTTACAACGTGGAAGTCGCTTGGGTTATAATTACTACTTTAATAATGACAAGGCAGATTTAGATGTATTAAGTAAAAAGGTAGACCCTTTACTTGATGCCGAAAATGCAGATATGGATACCCATATCGATACTAGTGAGCGATTAGGACGTAGATATGAAAACGTGGGTCGTTTTCTTAATCTTGTTGCATTTATAGCACTATTGTTAGGGTGTGTAGGTATTGCCAGTTCTGTCCATATTTACATAAAAGAAAAATTAAAGGCTGTTGCGGTACTTAAATGTTTAGGTGCCACACGTAAGCAAACATTTTTAATCTACCTGATTCAAATTGCCGGTATGGGCTTATTAGGTGGTTTAACAGGTACAATTATAGGATTGCTGTTACAACAGACATTTCCGTTAATTTTACAAGAGTTTTTACCTTTCGAGGTTGAAATTTCAACTTCTTTTCAAGCTATATTTATTGGGTTGCTACTTGGTGTTTGTATGTCTGTATTATTCGCACTTTCCCCATTAATTAATACATGGTTCGTATCTCCGTTGCAAGTATTACGTGTGCAAGATGATACTAGTAAAAAATCCAGACCATATCAAATTTGGGTAGTTATAGCTATAGTGCTTTTTATATTGTTATTTGCCTATTGGTTATTAGGAAGGTGGACGTTCGCACTTAGTTTTGTTGCGGGCATATTAGTGGCCTTTTCTATTTTAGCGGGAGTTTCTATTGGCTTTATCCGTTTAATAAAACATTACTTTCCTAAGTCTTGGAGTTTTGCGGCAAGACAAAGTTTGTTGAATTTATACCGCCCCAACAATCAAACTGTAGTATTGATTTTAGCTATTGGAATTGGAACTTTTCTGATCAGCACCTTATATTTTACAAAAGATTTTCTTCTAGCAAAAACTTCTTTTGAGGCAAGTGCAGAAAGTCCTAATTTGATTCTCTTTGATGTACAGACCGACCAACGAGATGCTGTAGCGAATACTATAACTCCAAAAGGGTTACCGGTAATTGATAATATTCCTATCGTTACCATGAGGTTAGAGCGTATTAAAAATAGAAATGTCAATGATATTCGTTTAGATACCACAACACGAGTTAATAAATGGATTCTTAATCACGAGTTTCGAACAACGTATCGCGACTCAATGATAGGTTCAGAGAAATTGTTGGAAGGCGAGTGGATACCTACCGTTGATCCTAATGCGAAGGCTATTCCTATTTCTTTGGCAGATAATGTTGCTAATGATGCGCTAGTAACTATTGGAGATACCTTATTGTTTAATGTACAAGGTAAATTGATGACTACTGTAGTAGGTAATATTAGACAGGTAGATTGGGCTCGTATGCAACTTAATTTTTCTATTGTTTTTCCAAAGGGTGTGCTAGAAAATGCACCACAGTTTCATGTAGTTACTACTAATGCACCAGATAAAACATCTTCGGCTAATCTACAGCGAGAATTGGTAAAGAAATTCCCAAATGTTTCCATCATAGATTTAAGACAGGTGGTTACATTGGTAGAGAATATTTTGGATAAGATTTCATGGGTTATCTCCTTTATGGCTTTCTTTAGTATATTAACGGGAATAATTGTTTTAATAGGCTCTGTTAGAAATAGTAAGTACCAACGTATTAGAGAAAGTGTATTGCTAAGAACATTGGGAGCACAGAGTAAACAGATTTTGAAAATTAATGCTTTAGAATATCTGTTCTTAGGTGTTTTAGGCAGCGGAGTAGGAGTATTACTTTCTTTGCTAAGCAGTTTTTTACTTGCCTATTTTATTTTTGATACACCGTTTATTCCTTCTTGGGTTCCCTTTTTGGTAGTGCTACCAGGTATTACTCTTTTGGTATTGTTAATTGGTTTGTTGAACAGTAAAGGAGTATTAAATAGTCCGCCATTACAGGTTTTAAGGAAAGAGGGCAGCTAATTTTATTTGATGGAAAAGATTATGGAAAACACTCATACTTTTCTATCTTTAAAAGCATGATAAAGCAGTTGTTTTTTTCTCTAGGAATAGCCATTTTCATTTGTTCTTGTACCTCCAATGAAACTGCGAAAGCAGATTTAATAATAACCAATGCCAATATTTGGACGGGTGATTTAGATGCTTTAAAAGCAGAGGCAATGGCAATAAAGGCAGATACACTTTTGGCTGTTGGTTCTTTAGAAAAAATTTTAAAGTTTAAAGGCAAAGTTACAGAAGTACAAGATGTACAAGGTAAATTCATTACTCCGGGATTTATTGATGCTCACGTTCATTTATTAATGGGTGGCAATAGTCTATTAAGTGTACAATTAAGGGATGCAGATAGTAAACAAGAGTTTATAGATAGAATAGCATCTTTTACAAAATCTCTTAGTCCAGGTCAATGGATTGTTGAAGGAAACTGGGATCATACCCTTTGGGGAGGAGAATTACCTAATAAGGATTGGATAGATGAATTTACCGGAAATAATCCCGTAGCTATATATAGAATGGACGGGCACATGATTTTGGCAAATTCTGCTGCCTTAAAAATTGCCGGAATAGATAAGTATAGTCCCGATGTGGAGAATGGAGAAATCGTTAAAAATTTAGACGGTACGCCTACTGGTATTCTTAAAAGTGAAGCCATGTATTTGGTATTGAATAAAATACCAATTCTAACAAAGGCGGAAAAGGAAAAGGCAATTAGTACCGCACAAGATTATTTAATTTCCCAAGGTGTAACGACAATACATGATGTCGATAGTTTAGGCGGTTATGAGGTTTTAGATAAAATGAACTCAGAAAAGAAACTAAAAATAAGAGTCTATTCTGCAAATCCTTTAAAGTATTGGGAAAGTATTTCAACAAGTGATAAAAACTCTAAATGGCTAAAAAGAGGACTGATGAAAGGTTTTGTAGATGGTTCATTAGGTTCACATACAGCTGCATTCAAGGAGCCTTATTCAGATAAGCCAAATGATAAAGGGTTGTTCATCGTTAATGAAGATAGCTTATATAATTGGGTATCTAGTGCCGACAATAAAAATTTACAAGTTACCGTACATGCCATAGGAGATAAGGCAAACCATACGCTATTGAATATTTTTGATAGCGTAATTAAGAAAAATGGGAAAAAGGATAGACGTTTTAGGTTGGAGCACGCGCAACATTTAGCGTTGGAAGATATCAAAAGATTTTCTGAGCTTGGTATAATCGCAAGTATGCAACCTTACCATGCCATAGATGACGGTAGATGGGCAGAAGAACTTATTGGTTCAGAACGTATGAAAACAACTTATGCTTTTAAATCACTATTAAATGCAAATACCACTTTGGTTTTTGGAAGTGATTGGCCCGTGGCACCGGCTTCTCCAATTTATGGTATTTATGCTGCTGTTACCAGACGGACTATTGATGGCAAGAATCCTAAGGGTTGGGTTCCTGATCAGAAAATTAATGTAGTAGAAGCACTAAACGCATATACCAAAGATGCCGCTTATAGCTCTTTTGATGAAGGGATAAAAGGAACTTTGGAACCTGGTAAATTGGCAGATTTTGTTATTCTGAGCGATGATTTAATGAAAGTAGAACCAGTTAAGATTAAGGATGTGAAAGTTTTAGAAACTTACATTGGTGGAGAAAGGGTGTTTAAAGAAAATTAAATAAGAATTTTGAAGCCAGAAGCTCTAAATGAATAAACAGAAAAATACACTACTAGATTTAAGCCATACCATAGACAATGGACTAATAACTTATAAAGGCTTGCCTGCGCCTATAATTTGTGATTATTTAAGTAGAGAAGATTCAAAGCATAATTACGCCGAGGGAACCCAATTTCAAATAGGAAAAATTGAAATGGTGACTAATACAGGTACTTATATAGATTGTCCTTTTCATAAGTTTGAAGATGGTAAAGACGTTTCTCAAATGCCCTTAGAACGCTTTGTAGATTTAGATGCTATCGTAATTCATATTCCATTTACCGAAACTATTGAGATAACTGAAGAACATTTAAAAGGTTATGATGTAAAGAACCGTGCAGTTCTTATACACACAGGTTGGGATATTAAATGGAATACTGATGCCTATTTTGAAAGTAATCCATATTTAACAAAAGGTGCGGCAGAATATCTTAGGGACTCTTCCGTTTTATTGGTAGGGATAGATTCACATAATATTGATGATACTAGAGGGAATAGCAGACCGGTGTATACTATCTTGCTGGGTG
Organism: Maribacter sp. Hel_I_7; assembly: GCF_000688315.1. Lineage (NCBI taxonomy): Bacteria > Pseudomonadati > Bacteroidota > Flavobacteriia > Flavobacteriales > Flavobacteriaceae > Maribacter > Maribacter sp. Hel_I_7. The sequence goes on from NZ_JHZW01000001.1 coordinate 142,270, forward strand.
CAGAAATATTAATCGTAGAGCATTTATGCCAACTCAATTTGCTGCCAGACAGCAAATTTATGTTCAGTGTAGTTCCTCCAAAATTTAAAGGTGTAGGCACTTTTCCAGTACGGGCGTATGCTAAGTTTTAACACAAGACATTTATCACATTTAAAAGCTGATTACTTTTGAGTGGGTTTACCAACATACATATAAAACACACCATCTGAGTTTGGGTCTATAAATCTGAATAGTTGTAATCTAATTGTAGGTAATTGAAAATCATTTTCATCATATACATCCAATAGAAGTTGGGCATAGTCCGCGCGAGAAACACCTCCTTTTTCTTTGTAAACCTCACCAGCTTTTTGATTTAAAAGCATACTTTTAGTTTTATTATTTTGCATATATTTCGCTAAACCAATAGTTTTCATCTGTTTTAAGCCATTATAATTAAAACGTTTAGCCAGTTTTTGAACAGAATCTCCAATCGCATAATTACTGGTTATTTCAAAAGTACTGTCTTTGCTAATTTGGTTTAATAAATGCACATAGCTATTGTAAGTAGTGTCGGCAATACTATTTCTAGTAAAGAGTTCTTTTTGAAAACCATCTAAAATTTTTATAAGTCCTGTGTAATACTCTGGGTCATTTATTTTGATGCTCTCATTAACAGCTACTTCATATGTATTGGTAGTTACTTGTGAAGCAATTTTACTTGTATAAAAGAGGGGAATTAATATTAAGAATATTGATGATATCTTCATAGTGAATAAAATATTGGCGTATTCGAAAGAAACTAAGCTAAACATAATTTTGGTTTTCTACATTTAGCCGTTTTAATACGAAAGATTTTTTATTATAAATCTTAGTATATAAATTCGGTAAAATATAGTAATTGCAATTTCAAATTAATAGTATGGGTAAGGAACACAAGTATGAAACGAAGGTGGAATGGACCGGTAATAAAGGTACAGGCACATCTAACTATCGTGAGTTTGAAAGAAGTCATACGATATCCGTAGAGAAGAAAGTATCTATTTTGTGTTCTTCTGACCCAGCATTTAGAGGAGATTCCTCTAAATATAACCCAGAAGAGTTATTGGTATCTTCCATTTCTTCTTGCCACATGCTTTGGTATCTGCACTTATGTTCAGAGGCTAAAGTGGTTGTTTTAGAATATACAGATTTTGCTACGGGGACTATGGTTGAAAACGCAAACGGTAGTGGTCAGTTTTCAGAAGTAGTTTTAAAACCTTTGGTGAAAGTGAAACACGCTTCTATGATAGATAAGGCACAAGCCTTGCACAAAAAAGCAAACGAGTTTTGTTTCATTGCTAATTCCGTCAATTTTGATGTAAGGCATCAGTCTACTTGTGTAGAATTTGAAGGGTAAAAAATTGTTTCTTGATTTCTTTCATGGTAAAAAGTATATAAAATAGATTAATAATCAGTAAAAGTCATTATTAAAACCGATAATTGGCTCAGTTTTCGGGAATTGTCAACTAATCAGCATAGCTTTGCACTCATAATACAAATGTGATTCTTATGCCGTTGTTTACCGATTTAAAGATTTCAAGAAATTTAGAAAAAGCGCTTACCGATTTAGGTTTTGAAAACACAACCCCAATTCAAGAGAAAGCTTTTCCTATTGTTATGAGCGGTAGCGATGTAGTAGGTATTGCACAAACGGGTACAGGTAAGACTTTTGCTTATTTACTTCCTATTTTAAATACACTAAATTTTTCAAAGGATATTCACCCTAAGGTTGTCGTTCTTGTGCCTACACGTGAGTTGGTAGTACAAGTTGTTGAAGAAGCGGAAAAGCTTGCTAAATATTCCGGAATTCGTGTTTTAGGAGTTTTTGGAGGTAAGAGTATGCTTCGTCAAAAAGATGCCTTGGCATTAGGTACAGATGTTCTGGTAGCCACACCAGCAAGATTGTATGACTTAATCTTAACCAAAGCTGTTCAATTAAAACAGGTAAAAAAACTTGTTATCGATGAGGTCGATGTAATGTTAGATTTAGGCTTCAGATTTCAATTGGTGAATATTTTTGAGTTGTTACCGCAAAAGAGACAGAACATTATGTTTTCTGCCACAATGACGGACGATATTGAATTATTTATTACCGATTTCTTTACCGGAGTTAAAAAAATAGCCATTGCGGTAAGTGGAACACCATTAGAAAATATTACGCAATATGGTTATGCTACACCCAATTTTTATACGAAAGTGAATTTATTGGTAAGCTTATTACAGGACGAAGAAATGTACCATAAAGTTCTGGTCTTTGTTTCTAGTAAGCGAAGTGCAGATTTATTATTTAAAGAAATGTCTGAATTTTTTAGTGAAGAAATCTGTATTATTCACTCTAACAAGACACAGAACTACAGATTACGTTCTATAAACCAATTCGATGAAGGTAAGAACCGCATTTTGGTTACTACCGATGTAATGGCACGTGGATTGGATTTACAGGAGATATCTCATGTAATCAATTTTGATACACCAGCTTATCCTGAAAACTATATGCACCGTATTGGTAGAACAGGTAGGGCAGAGAAGGAGGGAACTTCAATCTTATTGTTTACACCGCAAGAGGAAGAGTCAAAAGATGCTATTGAAGAATTAATGTCTCATAAGATTAACCAACTGCCATTACCTGAAAATGTAGCAATAGCTACTCAACTTACTTTTGATGAGCAACCTAAGCACAGGGAGCGAGAGAATCCGCTAAACATCAATGAAGAGGAACGTGGTGCAAGTTTTCATGAGAAATCAGATAAGAATAAAAAAGAAAATCAAGGTGGTTCTTATCAACGTATCATTCAAAAGAAATATACCAAACCTAAAACCCGTGGTGATAAAAACTACGGTAAACGAGGACGAAATAAAAAATAACTCCAAGAATTTTTTATTGCTGCCCCTATCTACTACAGGATTGGATAGCTTCATTTAGCCTTATTTTTAAGGGAATTAATTTTTCATCCATTTAAATTCATCGACGAAATGCATACTGAGTCGGTATGCTGATCTTAGACTAAAATCCGTTCGTCGACACTTTTTGTCGATTCATCATAGATTTTTACGCTAGGCGAAAATTATAGCAGTTCAGCGAGGCGAAAAGGCTTATTGATGGGGCTGAAGGTACCTTTATATTGTTCAACATTGAGATATGAAAGCAATATTTACCTTACTAATAATACTTTTCGCTGGCGTAATAGCTTCAGCACAAACACCCCAAACAGATGATAAAATTAACACTATTGAAATGGGTACTGTTATGGTTGATAGCCTTAACCATATTAGTAACAAGAAAACGATTACAATCACTACTGAAACTTTGGTAGCTCGTTTGTACAGATATAAGAATGCAAGAGTTAATAAAGAATTAGGTTTTATTACTGCTAAGGGTTACGGTAAATTGGCATAATCTTTGCCCTATATAAAAAGGTGCAACGAAGCACCTTTTAAATTTGAAATTATGATGTTATTTACAATTTTAATATCTGCTTTTATTGTTATTGCTACTATTGCTTTCGCGGCAAAAAACAAAAAGAAAGTTCGTACTATCAAAGTACTAGTAGACAAACGTAAATTTTAATTTTTAACACCTGGCTGCTTTATAGTATAATTCCTTTTAGCTTTTGCCTCGTCTACTTGGCGTTTTACGTCAGCTAATAGGGCTTTGGAGTCATAAACAATTCCATCCTTTATAGTATATTTTATACCACCAACACGAACCACCTCGTTATCCTCGGTAAGTTTAATAGCTCCCGTACCATATAATACTTTAAGATTTTGTAGCGGATTTTCTTCTACTACGACAAAATCTGCCAATTTCCCGATAGTGACAGATCCTAATTTGTCATCCATACCTAATGCTTCAGCACCATTTAATGTGGCAGATTGTATTATTTCTAATGGATGAAAGCCTGCTTCACGCATAAGTTCTAGTTCTCGTATATAAGCAAAGCCATAAAGTTGGAAAATGAATCCAGAATCTGACCCTGTAGTCACTCTACCACCTCTGTTTTTATATTCATTAATAAAGGTCATCCACAGTTTGTAATTATTTCTCCATTCCACTTCTTGTTCGGTACCCCAATCATGCCAATATGACCCATGTGATATCTTGCTAGGCTGGTAAAATTCCCAAAGAGAAGGTAATGTATAATCTTCATGCCATTCTGCACGTCTGGCACGTTGTAAATCTCTACTTGCCTCATAAATATTAAAAGTAGGATCCATAGTAAAATCCAATGCAATCAACTCATTCATTACATTGTTCCAATGTTCAGAGTAAGGTTCTGCTGCCTGCGCCCATAATTTACCTGCATTTTCAAAACGATGTTGCTCATTTTGGTAATTATAATCTAAAGGAAAATCTTGTACTGTTCGGTCTTCAAATAAAGCTTCTGGTAGTCCGTACCAATGTTCCATAGAGGTTAGTCCTGCTCTTGCAGAATGTAGCACATTCCATCTTGCAACACTCATTTGCGCATGATGACAGGCTGAACCTAAGCCCAGTTTTTTGTTTTCATCTAATGCTGCTTCCATAATCGCAGGTTCGGCACCAAAGAATTTAATACCATCAGCTCCTTTTTTTGCATTAGCTCTTACCCATTCTCTTGCTTGCTCTGTAGTGGAAATCGGAATGTCGTTTAAAGGGTTGAATGATTTACTAGTTTGCCCAAATGCGGTGTATGAAATAATGCGGGGAGCCGTTATTTCATTCTTTTCACTTTTATGTTTTAAATCTAAAGCAATATCAATACCTCTGCCAGCAACTTCACGTACCGTAGTAACACCATGTGCCATCCAAAGTTTAAAAACATAATCAGGGTCAGCTCCTTGTGAGTCACCACCTATGTGAGTATGCATATCTATAAAACCTGGCATTAAGTACATTCCTGTACAATCTAATTCTTTGCCTCCCGCTTTAAGTTGTGGTCTTTTGCTGTCATCAATAGCTACACCGGGGTAACCAACAACCTTAACATCTTTAATGATATTATTTTCTACAACAATATCTATAGGACCTTGCGGTGGTGCTCCATTTCCATTTATGAGTATAACGCCTCTAATAATCAATTGTGAATGTGGACCATCACCTTCTAAGGATTGCGATAATAAAGGTGTTGTCATTAAAAAGACAATTCCTAATAGTAGCAGTGCTTTTATGTTTTTCATTTTTCCGTATTAATTAGTAGTAATTAATGTTAGTCTTCTGAAGGTATTTTTATTTTGTCTCCTAGAATAAGCGCATTTAGAAATAATCTATTGGTTCCATACCATGAACCTCTAAAGTTGGGATTGTCCGCAAAAAGAACTACTCTGCCACTACCCAATTTACTGACAATAAGAGATGCTGAATTTAATATGTTTTCTTGCATATTCTTCTCAGTTATAAATCCGTCTATATGTGGATTTTTAGTATATTTTGCTATTGTTGCATATGAGTTTTTACTTGGTGTTAACCAAACTGAATTATTTTTATACACAGGAATGTTACTGTCTCTATATCCATAAGCTAGCGGGTGGGTAATATCTAAATCAACGTTTAAAATAACTCCACCAAGACTTTCCTTTCCAATATTTTCACGTGCATCTACATATGGTTTTCTCACAGCGATTTGGGTAGAATCTTTTTCCGTTTTGGTAAGTTTTTCTTTTACTAACTTTTTCTCAACAGCCCATTTGCTAGCAGTACCTATTGTAATAAGAGTGTTACCCTTACTGGTCCAATCTTTAATTTTAGACATTTGTTTCCCGGTAAGGTTATATTTTCCAGAAACCATAACCATGGTGTTGTATTTGTCTAAACTTACCTTGTTGAAATTACGCATTGGTATTTTAGTTATAGGCATGTGAACACGAGTATCTAGCAAATGCCAAACTTCCCCTGCTTCATAAGAACTTACGCTATCGCCAATCAACATTACAGCCCTTGTTTTTTTAATTGGTGAAATATTGCCGCTACCTAAATCTACACCTTCTAAACTAAGACCAGAATCTACTGCGTAAATAGGCACTTCGAATTTTTCTTGTGCTTCTTTAATACTTTTGTACACTGCAGCTGCATCTTCTTTTTGTAGGCTAACAGGAACTAAGACAGCACCATAATTAAACTTTTTGGTGTCGTTTTTGGTTTTTATGCTGAATAGCTTAGCTGCAGAAGAAGCTACAATGCCTTTTTTCTGTAAATACACAAGAGCAGCAGGGGCATTATAATCATCCCAGTCCATAACATAGGCATAATTAGATTTTTGAACCGGACTTATAGATATCAAGTTTTTTGTTTCAGTAATTTTATCGCCAAGGTTAAGTGTGTTTACCGACTTGTATTTCATATTATAGAAGTTAGCAACCGACCATGCAGAAGCATCATAATAAACACTATCTCTATACTTCTCATACGTTTCAAACATCGTTTGTACCATTCTGTATTGAGGCTGTTGTGTCGGTACCGTAAATGAGTCTCCAGAACGATAAACGTCTATTTTATGTAGCAATAACTTATCTATAAATGCTTTTGTTCTGTTTTTGTCATGAACATCACCAAAAGTATAGCCTTTAACTTTACTTTTAGCAGCGTTGGTTAAGGCACTTTTAAAGAATTTCTGCTGATACCTACGCATATATTCTTTGTTGTTAACTGCAGTTTTTACCGTTGTTATCCCAGAAACGTATTGGTTTCTAATAGTAAAAGCGAACGTTATTTCTCCAAATGCTGTAGTTTGTCTATGACCTCTAGAACTGGCTTGCTCGAATAATAATCCAAGACCACCTTGTAGGTCAGGGTATGAAGATCCATAACCAGGGTAGGTGCCATCAAAAACTTCTTTGGTGAAGTAAAGAGATCCAATACTATCTAAACTCTTAGAAAATGCATTACCAAAAAGGGTATTTAAATCTTCATAATTCTCTTTAGGCATGATAGGATCATATGAGGCATTTGTTTTCATTGGTTCAAAGAAATAGGTACTTTGCGTACCCATTTCATGAAAATCTGTAACGACATTTGGGTACCATTGGTGGTACCAATTTAATTTTCCTCTACTCTCTGGGTTAATTGCTAATAACCAATCTCTGTTGAGGTCAAACCAATAATGGTTTGTTCTTCCCATTGGCCAGTATTCATTATGTTCAACATCTTGTGGGTCTGCAACTTCTGGATTTCCTTGGTATGTGTTTGCCCATTGTGTGTGTCTGTCTCGACCATCAGGATTAATGGTTGGGTCAATAAAGATTACAGCGTTCTTTAAGTAATTTAATATTTCAGGATTTTCTGAAGCCGCAAATGTATAGGCTGTAAGTAATGCCGCTTCTGAACTAGAAGGTTCATTACCATGTACATTGTATGCTAGATTAATGAAGATTGGAACGTCACCATAATTGGAAACTGATTTTTTAGGGTCTGTAAAAGCTAAATGTTCCTCTTTTAGTTGATCTAGGTTGCTTTGATTTTCTGGAGCGGTAATGGTTAACATAACTAATTTACGTCCCTCATGTGTTCTGCCATACTCTGCTATCGATGCCCTGTCTGAGACTTCAGCTAGTTTTTCAAGATAAGCCACAATTAGATCGTGTCTTGTATGGTGTTCACCTATACCGTAACCCAAAAATGCTTTAGGAGATGGTATTTCGGAATTGAAAGGTTGAAATTTTTGGTAGAAATAATCTTGTGCCGAAATGGTAGTTCCATAAAGGAATACCAATAGTAGTAATTTTTTGATCATTAAGCGCGGTTTGAAAGTTAGTCGCTTAAATATAGGTATTAGTATAAAGATTTGCTAGCATTACTATGGTTCACTAAACATTATTGCGTTAGTGATAAAAATTGATAAGTGATTTTATAGTGTTGGTGATAACTGCTGCTTGATTTCCTGAAATTTTATTATATAATTGGTACCTTTTTTAGAAGGGTCGCGGACGATAGTACCTTTTAATTGACGAGTTAGGTTGTGTATTAATTTTAAACCTAGTGATTTGGTGTTTTTGTAATTGATTGTTTCAGGAAAACCAATACCGTTGTCGCCAATTTCTAAAACATAGCAATGTTCTATTGTAGTGTCTTTTTGAAGTTTAATATTTATTTCACCTTCATCATCACTTTCAATCCCATATTTCAAAGCATTGGTTAATGTTTCATTTATTAACAAACCTAATGGAATAGCGGTATCTATTCCCAGTTTAATATCTGGTATATCAATTTTTAAATCGACATTATTATCGTTTCCTTTTATGGATCTAATTAAATACTCACTTAATTCTTTTACATAATCCTTATATTCAATATGGCTGATATCACTGCGCATATAGAGCATTTCATGAACCATAGCCATGGCAATAACCCTATTTTGTGTGCTTTTTAGAAGTCCTTTCATTGGGCCCGCTTCTATATTACGAGATTGAAGACTTAACAAACTAGATACAGTTTGTAAATTGTTTTTTACTCGGTGGTGTACTTCTTTAAGCAGATTTTCTTTTTCATGTACTTGGTTGGCCAAAGCTTTTTTTGAACTATATAAGGCATTATAGGTTTTTAATAAGCTTTTTCCGAATGTATTACCTAAAACGAAAACTGAAAATAAGATGCTAACAAGACTAAAAATTGCAGCAGATTCCTCAGGGACTACATTGTATGTAAAACTAAGTTCAGGTATAGATTGCGTAAAAACTGCAATAATAATTACAAAAATAACATTCAAGTATATTCTGCCATATCTGATACTATTTATGAAACCTCCAAAAGCAATTAGCGGAATCATGAATATAAACGGGCTATAAATTCCACCACTGTATAAGGTAACGATGGTTGCGCATATTATACCTATAATAGAAGAGAAATTAAAAGTGGGTAATATATTTTTATGGACTTTGAAATATAATAAATTGACAATATTTAATAATGAAAAGCCAATAAGTACAAACGGAATTACTTGGGTTATCTTTAATATAAAATAGCACAATATTCCAAATAGGAATGCAATAATGCTTGTGGTATAATTTACCCTTAAGAAAAGTTTGGTTTTATCCTGAAGACGTTCATTGTCAATGGTAAATCCGGGCATAGAAATTATTTATGTACTAGAAACATACGTATTACGTAATGTAAATCTAATTATGTTTTTATCATTATGCTAGTTTTTTCTGACTTAGTGTATTAAAAACACCAAAAAATTTTCTGAATAACACATTTTTTTTGCCTAAAAATTGGTTAAAAATGTTGAATTAATTGTTAATGTCCGTTTTTCATGAATTATTAGAAATATGATTACAATATTTATGCTTCGTCTATATTGTTTAGTAATAGCTGGTTAAGTATTCATAAATAAAAAAGGCATCCATTTAGATGCCTTTTTTATTAAAACTTTTTTCTATTGAATTTAGTCTTGAGTCAAAACCCAACTTCCGTTTTGTAAAAGAGGTTCTGCTTGTTTAAACTTTACCGTTTTACTTTCTCCACTCATTACATTTTTAATAGTAACACGTTCATTACGACCTATTTTTGGTTGTTCTCTAGTGATAGTCTCAGTAACAGCAGGGCGTTCAGCCTGATTTTGACTTACAGCTCTACTACGTGCCGCTAATTCATCACTATTTGGAATTTCCTCTTTTGTCGTTTGTAAATTTTCTTTAGAGCGTTGAATGTTTCTTTCTTCTTGAATAGCGTTCGGATTCTCTGAAGGCAATTCTCCTTTGAATAAGAAAGAAACAACATCTTTGTTTACTTTCTCTATCATTGATTTAAAAAGTTCAAATGCTTCAAACTTGTAAATAAGTAATGGATCTTTTTGTTCGTGTACCGCTAATTGAACCGATTGCTTTAACTCATCCATTTTACGAAGATGGGTTTTCCAAGAATCATCTATAATTGCTAATGAGATATTCTTTTCAAAATCAGTAATTAATTGCTTACCGTTACTATCATAAGCTTCTTGAAGGTTTGTAACAACATTCAAACTCTTAATACCATCTGTAAAAGGAACAACAATACGTTCAAAATTATTTGCGTTGTCTTCGTGTACTTTTTTAATTACAGGAAAAGCTGCTGCTGCATTACGCTCCATCTTATCATTGTAATAATCATATGCAGCTTTGTAGATTTTTCCGGTAATTTCTTGGGCAGACATGCTGCCAAATTCAGCTTCATCGATTGGAGCTGTCATTGAGAAGTATTTAATCAACTCAAACTCAAAATTCTTAAAATCACTTGCAACTTTATTACTTTCAACGATTACTTCACAAGTATCATAAACCATATTGGCAATATCAAGCTTTAAACGCTCGCCCTGTAAAGCATGACGTCTTCTCTTGTATACAACTTCACGCTGTGCGTTCATTACATCATCATATTCCAATAGACGCTTACGTACACCAAAGTTATTCTCTTCAACTTTTTTCTGGGCACGCTCAATAGATTTGGTCATCATACTATGCTGAATAACTTCACCATCTTCCAAGCCCATTTTATCCATCATCTTAGCGACTCTGTCAGAACCAAATAAACGCATTAGGTTATCTTCTAAAGAAACATAGAATTGAGAGCTTCCTGGATCTCCTTGACGTCCAGAACGTCCACGTAACTGTCTATCTACACGACGGGAATCATGTCTTTCCGTTCCAATAATTGCAAGACCACCAGCTTTCTTGACAGCTTCAGATAATTTAATATCCGTACCACGACCAGCCATGTTGGTTGCAATGGTTACCACACCTGCATTACCAGCTTCTGCAACAACGTCTGCTTCTTTTTTGTGAAGTTTTGCGTTCAATACATTATGAGGTACTTTACGTACACTCAATAATTTAGATAGCAATTCTGAGATTTCAACAGAAGTTGTACCTATAAGTACAGGTCTACCTGCTTGACTTATTTTGGTTACTTCTTCTATAATTGCGTTGTATTTTTCTCTCTTAGTCTTGTAAATTAAATCGTTTTTATCCTCTCTAGCAATAGGTCTGTTAGTTGGGATTTCCATAACATCTAACTTGTAGATTTCCCAAAATTCTCCAGCCTCTGTTACAGCAGTACCTGTCATACCCGCAAGTTTGCTGTACATTCTAAAGTAGTTTTGTAAAGTTACCGTTGCAAAAGTTTGCGTTAGAGCTTCGATTTTTACATTTTCTTTTGCTTCAATAGCTTGGTGTAAACCGTCAGAGTATCTACGACCGTCCATAATACGACCGGTTTGCTCATCAACTATCATCACCTTATTATCCATAACAACATACTCGGTATCCTTTTCAAATAAGGTATAAGCCTTTAATAGTTGGCTCATAGTATGTATACGTTCGCTCTTTATAGTAAAATCTTTAAAAAGATCTTCTTTTAGTTCAGCTTCTTTTTCAATTTCAAGATTTTGACTTTCAATCTTAGCAATTTCCCCACCAATATCTGGCATAACAAAGAAATCTCTGTTTTGCTCACCAGAGATATAATCTACCCCTTTGTCGGTCAATTCTATCTGATTGTTCTTTTCATCGATAACGAAAAGTAAATCTTCATCAACAACAGGCATTTCCCTGTTATTGTCTTGCATGTAGAAATTTTCAGTTTTTTGAAGTAATTGTTTTACTCCTTCTTCACTTAAAAATTTAATTAATGCTTTATTCTTTGGAAGTCCACGGTATACACGTAATAAAAGGAAACCACCTTCTTTAGTATCACCCTCTGCAATTAATTTTTTAGCCTCAGCTAATACGCCCGTTAAATGTTGACGTTGTTTTTTTACAATTTCATCAACCTTAGGTTTTAACTCATTGAATTCGTGACGATCACCTTCTGGTACTGGACCAGAAATAATTAAAGGTGTACGAGCATCATCTACCAATACAGAATCTACCTCATCTACCATTGCATAATTATGTGGACGTTGCACCAAGTCTTTTGGTGTATGTGCCATATTATCTCTTAGGTAGTCAAAACCAAATTCATTATTCGTTCCGTATGTAATATCGGCATTGTATGCTGCGCGTCTACCATCAGAGTTTGGTCTGTGATAATCAATACAATCTACAGATAAACCATGAAATTGAAATATAGGTGCCATCCAAGCACTATCCCTTTTTGCTAAATAATCGTTAACGGTAACCAAGTGCGCACCGTTACCAGTTAAAGCATTTAAATATAGAGGTAAGGTTGCAACTAAGGTTTTACCTTCTCCTGTATGCATCTCTGCAATTTTTCCTTGGTGCATGGCGATACCTCCAATAAGCTGAACATCGTAATGTACCATGTCCCAAGTAACTTCTTTACCTGCGGCGTTCCAAGAATTTTTCCAAATAGCATAAGAACCTTCCAGTGTAACGTAATCTTTGTCACCTGACAATGTTCTGTCATATTCAGAGGCTGTTACTTGTAAAGTTTCATTATTTGCAAATCGCTTAGCAGTTTCTTTAACTACCGCAAATGCCTCTGGAAGTAATTTATTTAATGTCTCTTCAGAAATAGCGTAAGTTTCTTCTTTTAACTTATCTATTTCAGTGTAGATATCCTCATTCTTATCAATATCAGTAGAGTTCTTAACCTCTTCTTCTAAAGTTTTTATTTGATCGGTCTTTTCTTTAATAGAATCTTGAATAACCTTTTTAAACTCTATGGTTTTTTGCCTAAGATCATCATGACTAAGGCTTTCCAGTTTAGATTCGAATGACTTTATTTGGTCTACTAAAGGCTGTAATTCCTTTACATCTTTTTGTGATTTATCACCAACGAATGCCTTTAGGATGGAATTAATGAAACTCATAATATTATAAACTATTAGAATTGAAAATTCTTCACTATCAATTTAGTCAAGGGACTTTCAAAATATTTTAGAATCGACAAATATGTTCGATGCTGTTTAAGAGCAAAAGGCATTCCAGTCTTGATTTTTACACTGATTTACCTAAGAACCTGCCAAAATTACATAAAAAAAAAGCCTCCGAAGAGACTTTTTTGTAGTTATTATGATATCGAATATTAATATTCGTCCTCGTTCCAGAGGTAGTCTTCTTCCGTTGGATAATCAGGCCAGATCTCTTCGATAGATTCATATATTTCGCCACCTTCTTCTTCCATAGATTGTAAATTTTCTACGACTTCAAGAGGGGCTCCAGTTCTGATGGAGTAATCTATTAACTCATCTTTACTTGCCGGCCAAGGTGCATCACTTAAATAAGATGCTAATTCTAATGTCCAATACATAGTAATTGTTTGATTTTAATTTTTTGCAAAAGTAATTTTTAAATTGAGACAGCAAAGAAATTAGTGATAAATTTCATTCTTATCACTGATTTTTTTGCATTTATTAATTGATAACGAATAAATTACAGATTTATTAGTCCTTTTTTTTAGGAACCCATTTTATTTCCTTCGCTTGTAAATCATATGACAACTTCCGTGCCAATACAAAAAGGTAATCTGAAAGTCTATTTATAAAAGATAGCACATTTTTATCAAAAGGTTCACTTTGATATAACAGAGTAGAGATGCGTTCTGCTCTTCTACAAACTGTTCTAGCTATATGACAGTATGACACTGTTGTGTGACCACCAGGTAATATGAAATGCGTCATTGGAGGTAATTGACCATCCATTTGGTCAATGGAGGTCTCTAAAAATTCAATTTCTGTAGTTCCTACTTTAGTGATTTTTAATCGCTCTTTACCATTTTTAAGAACTTCTTTTTCTGGATCGGTGGCTAAAATTGCGCCTACGGTAAATAAATGTTCTTGTATATTAATTAATTGTTGTTGGTAGATTGGGTCTATTTTTTGATCTCTAATAAGTCCTAACCAAGAATTTAGTTCATCTACAGTTCCGTAACTATCTATACGAATATGATGTTTAGCGACGCGTGTGCCACCAAAAAGTCCGGTAGTGCCATCGTCTCCTGTTTTAGTATATATTTTCATTTTGCTGAATAAGAAAGTGGTGGTGTAGGGGAGTTATGCTTTAAAAAAGAATTTGCAATATGAATTTAATATTCTATAAATCTTCTTTTTTTTCTTTTCGCTCATAATTTTCCATGAACTTTCTTGATTTTCGCTCATTAGATTTACTTCTACTGGTAATGCGAACAGCTAAATAAATAGCAAATACGACTCCAAGTATTATATATATAGTATTACTGTTCATTAAAAATAACTTTAGTTTAAAATTACTGGTTTATATCCGAATTTTAAAATGCTCTTCTACTTGTTCCTTTCTAAAGAAAATAACTCCACAGTAGAATAAATCTAAGGTTACACGTACTTGTGATTCCTTTTTTAATCTGTTCCAACTCTCAAGACTTATTTGATCTTTGTGAATGTCATCTAAAAGTACCATTGTATCATTAGACAGGCTACTTATCACAATATCATCGTTTTTTAAATCTGAAATGCTTCCAACTAGTACATCGGCATTGATTTCTGTGAAAGTAACATTAGTACAGAATTTTTTAATAGCTGCTTCTAACATCTTTTTATCCCCTAAAATATGCACCGTTTTAAAGTTGAAATAATGTAGACTTTTAACAAGTACTTTTGAAGTTATTGGCAGTTTTAATTTTTCTTTATTATAAAGACATTTGGTAACATAATCATAAACAAAAGGAGAATGAACCCCATGCTGATTAGTTGCTGTAAAGATGAATTTAATATAGGATAGAAAACGAAACACTATAACTTTTTCATTTTTTGTCAAAGGTAAGTATAGTGATGCAACTTAATATTCTTACAGTAAAGATTATAGTATAATAATACTAGTTAATGGTAAGAAATGGGGTAGGTATACGATTGGGGCGAAAAGGGTAATTTATATTTGTTTAAGAAAGTTTAGCGCTATTCAATTTCGTTGAGAATTTTAAAGCCTTGATTACTCTGTTGTTTTTGTTCTTGTACAATCGAGCAACCTCCGTTGTATTTTCTGTATCAATTGTTTCAATCATTTCAACTTCTACTGTTTTAATTTCTAAAGAAACATTCTCGTCGTTCGCTTGTGCTTGAACTAAGAAAGAAGTGAAAAAAAGAACAGTTAAAAGGATAAATGATTTCATGATATTTGTTTTACACTGCTAAAGTACATTCAAGGCCAAACAAAAATTGGCGCTTATAGTTGGTCGGTATTTAACTGTAGACGAATGGTAAATAACGTTCGTTAACTACCACTGGATAAAATGAGTATTTGCATAGATACCCACTAATGGTTATACATAAACCTTCGGTAATTATTGGTGTAGTGCTATGATTATGACTTTTTGTATGCGGGATAAAAACCTTTTATGGAGAGTTTAGTTTAACTATACAAAATCTTATCACTCAACCTGTGGTGATATCTGAAGATGCATTTGAAAGTAGTGGAGTAGTGATTTTATTAAGGGAAACGGTATTGGGTAATAAATTAGAAAGTAGGTAATGGTAAGAAATGGGGTAGGTATACGATTGGGGCGAAAAGGGTAATTTATATTTGTTTAAGAAAGTTTAGCGCTATTCAATTTCGTTGAGAATTTTAAAGCCTTGATTACTCTGTTGTTTTTGTTCTTGTACAATCGAGCAACCTCCGTTGTATTTTCTGTATCAATTGTTTCAATCATTTCAACTTCTACTGTTTTAATTTCTACAGAAACATTCTCGTCGTTAGCTTGTGCTTGAACTAAGAAAGAAGTGAAAAAAAGAACAGTTAAAAGGATAAATGATTTCATGATATTTGTTTTACACTGCTAAAGTACATTCAAGGCCAAACAAAAATTGGCGCTTATAGTTGGTCGGTATTTAACTGTAGACGAATGGTAAATAACGTTCGTTAACTACCACTGGATAAAATGAGTATTTGCATAGATACCCACTAATGGTTATACATAAACCTTCGGTAATTATTGGTGTAGTGCTATGATTATGACTTTTTGTATGCGGGATAAAAACTTTTAAGGAGAGTTTGGTTTATCTATACTAAACCTTATCACTCAACTTGTGGTGATATCTGAATTTGCATTTGAAAGTAGTGGAGTAGTGATTTTGTTAAGGCAAACGGTATTGGGTAATAAATTGGAAAGTAGGGAATGGTAAGAAATGGGGTAGGTATAAGATTGGGACGAAAAGGGTAATTGTTTTTAGATTAAGAAAGTTTAGCGCTGTTTAATTTCGTTGAGAATTTTAAAGCCTTGATTACTCTGTTGTTTTTGTTCTTGTATAATCTAGCAACCTCCGTTGTATTTTCTGTATCAATTGTTTCAATCATTTCAACTTCTACTGTTTTAATTTCTACAGAAACATTCTCGTCGTTAGCTTGTGCTTGAACTAAGAAAGAAGTGAAAAAAAGAACGGTTAAAAGGATAAATGATTTCATAATATTTGTTTTACACTGCTAAAGTACAGGCATAAACAAACAAAAATTGGCGCATATAGTTGGGCGACATTTTACTGTAGACGAACGGTAAATAACGTTCGTCTACTATCTTTGGGAAGAAGTAAAATGTATTGTGAAATCTTAATGTAAATAGGGTTTAACCTTCCATTATTGCTGAAAGTTCAAACCATCTTTCGGTTTTATTTTCAATAGAGTCGGTCAGTTCTTTCAGTTCAATAGATAGGGCTTTAATATCATCGCCACTCAATGAACCATCGGTGAATTTTTCTTGGAGTGTTACCTTTTTCTTTTCTAATTTCTGAATTTCACGCTCTAATTTTTTATACTCCTGTTGGTCTGCGTAAGAGACTTTAGTAGCCGAGTCTGGCTCTTTCCAATTCGTTTTCGTAGAACTTTGAGTTTCCTTTTGCTCTCTTTTCTCTATGATTTGGCTGTCTTCATAGGCTCTATAATCTGAATAGTTGCCAGGAAAATCTTCAACAACGGCATCACCTCTAAACACAAATAGGTGGTCTACGATTTTGTCCATAAAGTAACGGTCGTGAGAAACCACCATTAAACATCCTTGAAAATCCATTAAGAAACTTTCTAATACGTTAAGCGTTACAATATCTAAATCATTGGTAGGTTCATCTAGTATTAAGAAATTTGGATTCTGAATAAGTATGGTACACAAGTAAAGACGTTTGCGTTCACCACCACTGAGTTTATCTACAAAATCATATTGTTTTTTTCTGTCAAATAGAAAACGTTCAAGCAATTGTTGTGCTGATATCTGTTTTCCTTTCATTAGGGGAATATAATCTCCAAATTCCCGAATGACATCAATAACCTTTTGACCTTGTTTTATGTCAATCCCTTTTTGGGTGTAGTAACCAAACTTAATAGTTTCACCTACAATTACTTTTCCGCTGTCAGGCTGGTCTCTTCCACTAAGAATATTTAAAAAGGTAGACTTGCCTGTACCATTCTTACCAATGATTCCAATACGTTCTCCTTTTTGAAATACATATTCGAACTTGTCTAGAATTGGCTTGTTAGGGAAAGACTTAGAAATCTTATGAAGCTCAAGAATCTTGCTTCCAACACGTTCCATATTAAGTTCTAACTGAACTTGATGGTCTTTTCTACGTTGACTAGCCTTATCTTTAATTAACGCAAAATCATCAATTCTAGATTTAGACTTGGTAGTACGGGCTTTCGGCTGCCTTCTCATCCAATCTAATTCCTTCTTAAAAAGTAATTCTGTTTTATGCTGTTCTGTGGCTTCTTGCTCAATACGGGCTTCTTTTTTCTCTAAATAATAAGAATAATTTCCTTTATAAGGATATAGCTTACCGTTTTCAAGTTCAATGATTTCATTACAAACACGCTCTAAAAAGTAACGGTCGTGCGTTACCATAAATAAAGTCATGTTTTCTTTGGCGAAAAATTCCTCTAACCATTCAATCATTTCTAAGTCTAAATGGTTGGTAGGCTCATCTAATACTAAAAGGTCTGGCTTATTAATAAGCGCATTGGCAAGAGCCAAACGTTTCTTTTGACCACCTGATAACTTATCTACTTTGGCATCTAGATCATCAAGCTTTAGCTTAGAAAGAATTTGCTTGTATTGGGTTTCAAAATCCCAAGCTTCAAATCTATCCATTGCTTCAAATGCTTTTTGATAAGCGTCTGCATCTTCAGGGTTTAGTAATGCCTTTTCGTAATTCGATAAAACTTTTAAAATCTCGTTATCAGAAGCAAAAATAGTTTCCTCTACAGTTAAATTGGGGTCCATTACCGGCTCTTGAGCCAAAAAGGATACTCTGGTAGATTTGCGATAGTTTACCTGACCAGAATCTGGCGTGTCTGCTCCAGACAGTATATTAAGTATAGATGTTTTTCCTGTACCGTTTTTAGCGATTAAAGCAATTTTTTGGTCTTTATTGATACCAAATGATAGGTTATCAAAAAGCACCAATTCGCCATAGGATTTAGAAATGTTTTCAACGGTAAGTAAATTCATGTAAGGTATCTTGATTTTTATTTTTTCGCTAGATGTTTACTTTTAAAATAATATATCAGGTATAGGTATCGTACAGCTAATGCTAGTAATACTATAACTAATAATATGGAAAACACTTGAATTTTAAACATCCAAAGAACACAAGTGATTCCTAGTAATATGGTTAGAAATATGATGTAGGTAATAATCCATTCCGGGACATTCCTTTTAACCATTAAAAATGCTATAAATATATTTGGAGCAAATGCCCATAGCGAATTAAAGTTGCCTTTAGTTGCCAAGTGGTCTGTGCCGAACCAAAGAAAGACTATAAGTACACCTGCCAAGCCCGTTACTAAGAACAGGAAAAAATCTAACCACTTATTCCTTCTAAAATTTTTATAATCGGTGTAGGTTATAAAACAGACCAATATCAGTAATATGCTAAGCCAAAAAAGAGGCGTCAAGAAAATAAGAGCTCGGTCTTCTTGTTCTGGAATATCTAATAATACAGATTCTTTTTTAACTATTGGTTTGCCATCTAGCGTGGTATGTTTCATTTGCTCGTACACATAAATTGGTAAGAACAAATGTTCATATGGCGTGGCCTCTCTATCAATTACAGATCCTAATGCTAAATCAATCCCAAAATTAGACCACGAATTAGGGTTTAATTTTAATCTAATTAATTCGCGAAACGTTAACTGGTCCTCTAAATAGCTGTAGTCAAAATTGAAAGTGCTTCCTAAAGTCTTTTCAAATACCATAGGTATTCTAGTGGCACAATTATCAAACAAGAAGTCATACTTATATTTTTTATTTTCGGGTAGTAAATTATTTTCTAAAAAAGCAACTATTTTGGTGCGTTGCTGTACATCTAAATCTAAAATTTGCTCTCTGATCCATCGTTTTTCTTGTTGGTAAGAGTAATCAAAGTATTTAAACGGAATTCTAGAAATGGTATATGATAATTTACCTCTTGTAAAATTCAAATAAAAATTAGGGTCTTCAAAATCATATGTGCCATAACCATAGACTTCATCTATACCCAAAGTTGGGTCTTGCAATCTAATAGCACTGTGTCCAAATTTAGCAGCTAAATCTTCTCCTGTACCTACCGTCAATAAACTGATTTTTGATAACGGGGAAAGTTCTACATTTTGAGATTGTCCCCAAAATGAAGCAAAAAGTAGCATTAAGAAAAAAGTGAGCTTTTTGAACATACTTTTACTAGTTCATAATAGCTGCAAAGATGCGAATAACTAAGATATTTAATTCTAAAAGCTTTTATAATTTATTGGTTGCACGAAATCCAATATCAATCTTTAGTTTAAAACTTGTTTTACTTTATTGTTTTAAAACTTAGAACCAATAGAATTATCTTATTTTTATAGCATATTTTATATTCGAGAATTCATTATTTCTCCAATCAAGAAAAAAATAGTTCTTGTAACAAAAGCCAGATTCTTATGAAAAAGCATATTCCCAATTTTATTACCCTATTAAACGTTTTTTGTGGCTGTGTGGCAACTGTTTTTGCCGTGCTTAATAAATTAGAAATTGCAGCTATTTTCGTGGCTTTGGGTATATTTTTTGATTTTTTTGACGGACTGGCAGCACGTGTTCTAGATGTAAAAAGTGAACTTGGCTTACAATTAGATTCCCTTGCAGATATGATTACCAGTGGTCTTGTTCCTGGTATTGTAATGTTTCAATTATTGGCAATGTCACAAACTAGTGGCTGGGGAGATGGATCTCACTTCTTTATAGAATCGGGAGAACTAAAACTGGTACATCTTATACCTTTCTTTGGTTTTGTAATTACTATGGCATCAGGTTACAGATTGGCGAAATTTAATATTGATGAAAACCAGACTTCTTCCTTTATAGGATTGCCTACTCCGGCTAATGCGCTATTAATATTATCATTACCCCTTATATTACTGTATCAGAACAATGATTTTTTAAATACTTTGATACTTAATCAGTGGTTTTTAATACTGTTAACTGTTGTTAGCGCCTATCTATTAAATGCAAACCTTCCTTTATTCGCTTTAAAATTTAAGAATACAAGTTTTAAGGATAATGCCATGCGTTACATTTTTATCATTATCAGTTTAGTACTTATCGTAACCATGAAGTTTATGGCAATCCCTTTAATTATCCTCTTTTATGTGGTAAGTTCTATGATACAAGAGAGACTTTATAAATAGAATTAAAAAGTAAGAGTACTATGGATGATGGACAGGAAAAAATGGAATTTTGGTTAGCAGGTCCAATACCAAATATCCCTGATATTTTGCAACCTGCTGCACATGCACTTTTGCAATCTGAAAGAGATTTAAAAAAGTACACTGCAAATTTCCCTAAAGAACTTTTATGGGCTAAAACATCTGGTAGGGCATCGGTTGGTTTCCATATGAATCATATAACTGGTGTTTTAGATAGAATGATGACTTATGCCAAAAGTGAGTCTCTTACCGATGAGCAATTTCTATTCTTAAAACAAGAAGGTTCTTTCAATTTAGATACCGAAGTTGAGGATTTGCAAGAACAATTTTCAACAAAGGTTGCTGAAGCTTTAGCATTTTTTAAGACCATTTCAGAACATACACTTACAGAAACAAGAACTGTGGGCAGGAAAAAATTACCAACTACGGTTTTAGGTCTCTTATTTCATGCTGCAGAGCACAGTCAAAGACATATTGGGCAATTGTTGGTAACTGTAAGTGTGCTACAATCAAAAGTTTCTTAGTCCGGTTTTAATCAAAATAAAATAGAATAATGAGTAAATCGGTAGTGATTGTCGGTGCGGGCTTAACGGGACTTTTAACTGCATACCGTTTGCAAGAACTTGGGTTAAATGTAACGGTACTAGAAGCTCGAGACCGCATAGGAGGTAGAATTCATACCATACAATCTGGGAAAGCAAAAGTTGAAATGGGGGCTACTTGGTTTAATCAAGCTCATTATCATTTAGCTGACCTTATTGAGGAATTTAAGGTTCCTTATTTTGAACAATTTATGACGGGTAAGTCTTATTTTCAGACGTTTTCAAATGTACCACCACAAGAAATTGCAGTACCGAACGATAGCCCTAGTTACAGATTTAAAAATGGAACCATACATTTATTGAATGCCATAAATACTAAACTAAAACCCAACACCGTATCTACAAACGAGGTGGTTAAGCATATTTCAGTGTATGAAAACGGTGCCGCAATAAAAACCAATACACGAACTTTAAATGCAGATGTAATTATTACCACATTACCACCTGCAGCATTAATTGACCAAATAGAATTTTCACCCGCTTTGCCAAAAGATGTAATATTATTGGCAGAACAAACCCACACGTGGATGCAAGATGCTATTAAAGTTGCATTAACTTATAAGAAACCTTTCTGGCGAGAGCAGGGTAAATCGGGAACTATATTTAGTAATGTTGGTCCGCTTACGGAATTTTACGACCAATCTAATTTGGAAACTGAATCTTATGCCCTTGTTGGTTTTGCATCTGGTAGTTGCGCTCGTTTTTCAAAAGAACAAAGAATAGAGAAAATAGAAGCGCAGTTGAAAATGGTATTTGGGGTAGAGGCTTTGCAATACGAATCGTATCACGAAACGGCTTGGTATAATGAAGAATTTACCAAATCTAACAGACAAGAAGACAATTTATTTCCACATCAAAACGGCGGACATGCACTGTATCATGAACCTTTATTTGATGGTAAATTATTTATTTCTGGAGCAGAAACGTCAAAACATCACTCTGGTTACATGGAAGGCGCTATTTTTGCAGCTGAATCTGTTGTTGCAAAATTGAAGAACTTGCACCTAACGCAGTAATACATACATGTCAGTTACCTTATTATCATCCCCATTACAGGGTTTTACCGATTTTAGATTCCGCAATGCATTCCATAAATATTTTGGAGGTATTGATACCTTTTATGCACCATACATTCGTTTGAATGGGAAAATGGTGATAAAAAACTCCTATCAAAAAGATTTACAGCCAGAGAATAACACTACGTTAGAAGTTATTCCGCAGGTAATGACTGGTGATGCCGATGAATTTTTGTTCGTAGTAAAGTATATTCAAAGTTTAGGGTATAAAGAATTGAACTGGAATTTAGGCTGTCCTTATCCTATGGTTACAAAGCAAGGTATGGGTAGCGGACTCATTTGTAATCCCGAAAAAATAGACCATATTTTAAAACGTGCTCACGAAGAAACAGATGTTGTGGTTTCTATGAAAATGAGAATGGGCTATGAAAATGCAGAAGAGATTTTAGATGTTTTTCCTATTCTTGATTCTTATCCATTAAAAAATATTGCCATACATGCGCGTATAGGAAAACAGCTGTATAAGGGTGGTGTAGATTTAGATGCTTTTCAAAAATGTGTAGAAAGTACTACCCATAAATTGTATTATAATGGTGATATTACTACCGTTGCGAAGTTTCAAGAAATGCAGAAACGTTTCCCTTTAATAGACCATTTTATGATGGGTAGAGGACTAATTGCCGACCCATTTCTGCCAAGTATGATTAAGAATAATACCACCGAATACCCAAAAGACCGTTGGAAGATTTTCTCTGAGTTTCATGATACTATTTATCAGCAGTATGACGAGGCATTATCAGGACCAACACCCATTAAAATGAAAATGCAGAGCTTTTGGGAGTATTTTGCTCAATCAACGTCTAATCCACATAAGGCATTCAAGAAAATTAAAAAAGCCAATAATCCAAGAGCATATCAGCAAGCGGTTCGCGAGATATTGAATAATGAGTAAGGTATCCGTTATCTTTGCAGCATTGTTCTAAAATAGCCTTGTGAAAGACCTTCTTCTAATTACACCACCTTTTACCCAACTAAATACTCCGTACCCAGCAACGGCATACATTAAAGGGTTTTTGAATACAAAGGGTATTTCTTCTTTTCAGTCCGATTTAGGTATTGAGGTTATATTATCACTATTTAATAAAAGTAACTTTCAGCAACTATTCGAAATGGCTTTTGAAGCAGATGCTATTGTTTCTGAAAATTGCCAGAGAATATATGCCCTTCGTTATGATTATTTGAAGATGTTAGATGCGGTTATTCTGTTTTTACAAGGAAAGAATGATACGCTGGCAAGACAGTTGTGTACCGATAATTTTTTGCCGCAAGCTTCACGTTTTCAACAACTGGATGATTTAGAGTGGGCTTTTGGTAATATGGGTATGCAAGATAAAGCCAAACATTTGGCAACCTTATATCTTGAAGATTTATCTGATTTTATTGTCGAGTGTATTGATCCTAATTTTGGTTTCAGTAGATATGCTGAAAGATTAGGTAGAAGTGCCAATTCATTTGATGAACTTTACAATCACTTAAATAATGCACCTACTTTTATTGATGAGTTAACACTGAAATTATTAGCAGAACAAGTAGAAAAGGTTCAGCCTAAACTAGTATGTTTTTCGATACCTTTTCCGGGTAATTTATATAGTGCTTTTCGCTGTGCTCAGTTTATAAAAGTAAATTATCCTGATGTGAAAATTGCTATGGGTGGCGGATTCCCAAATACAGAATTACGCAGCCTTACCGATGTTCGTGTTTTTGAATTCTTGGATTTTATTTCGTTAGATGATGGAGAACTTCCTTTAGAACTTGTTCATCAATTTGTAATAAATGGCGAAGGAGAATTGAAACGCACTTTTATCTTAGAGGATAACCAAGTAGTTTATAAAAATAATAGTAGTCAACCAGATTATAAACAGCAAGATATTGGTACTCCAGATTATGCTGACCTGCAATTAAGTAATTATATTTCAGTAATTGAAATTGCCAACCCAATGCATAGTTTATGGAGCGATGGTCGTTGGAATAAACTCACCATGGCGCATGGTTGTTATTGGGGTAAATGTACTTTCTGCGATATCTCTTTAGATTATATAAAGATATATGAACCTGTTGCGGCAAGTCTTTTGGTAGATTGTGTAGAAACTTTAATAGAACAAACAGGTGAATCTGGTTTTCATTTTGTAGATGAAGCAGCACCGCCTTCATTGATGAAAGCTTTTGCGTTAGAAATTCTGAAAAGAAACCTGACCATTACCTGGTGGACAAATATTCGTTTTGAAAAAAACTTCACCCAAGATTTATGTTTTTTGCTAAAAGCATCTGGTTGTATTGCTGTTTCTGGAGGATTGGAAGTAGCATCAGACCGTTTACTGAAATTGATTGATAAAGGTGTTACAGTTGAGCAAGTTGCCAAAGTGACACGCAATTTGACCGAATCTAATATTATGGTGCATTCGTATTTAATGTACGGCTACCCGACACAAACGGTACAAGAAACGGTAGATAGTTTAGAAATGGTGCGCCAGCTGTTTGAATTGGGAATTATACAATCGGGTTTTTGGCATCAGTTTGCATTAACAGCGCATAGTCCTGTAGGTCTTAATCCTGAAGATTATGGAGTAATTCCAGATTTAAAACAAATCAGCTTTGCTAATAATGATATTGACTTCAAAGATAAAATTGGTGTAGATCATGGTAAATTTAGTTATGGTCTAAAAAAATCACTTTTCAATTTTATGCACGGTATCGGGTTTGATATGAGTTTGCAAGAATGGTTCGATTTTAAAATACCTACGTCAACAATAGCTCCAGATTATATTTATAATTGCTTAGAACAAGAATTGGTACTGAATACAAAACCTACTGCTAAAGTAGCTTGGATCGGTGCAATGCCTATGACTAGTGAACGTGTAAAGAAGAAGAAAGGAATGACTTGGCAACAACTAGAATTAAGCTTTCATACTAAGGTTAATAAGTATGAAATAACAGTGGATAAGGACAAAGGAGAATGGTTACTTTCTAGTTTGGAAAAATTAAAACCTGCCAATAAACTAATAAGTTACGGTCAGTTAAAAAAGGATTACGAATCTCAATTACAAGATTTTGAACTTTTTTGGTACTCAAAGCAAATAAGTGGTTTGCGTGAGCACGGACTGTTGGTTTTATAATTTAAGTGAATTAAACATGATAGTTGAAAATATTAGTTTAGAGGAAATTGATGAAGTTTTCAACTTATACAACATTGCCTCAGCATATCAGAAAAGTAAGAAATCTGTAGTAGTCTGGCCTGAATTTGATAGGGATATGGTTTCTGCTGAAATAACCGAACAAAGTCAGTTTAAATTGGTCATTGATAATGAGATTGCTTGTATCTGGGCCATTACTTTTTCTGATGCTCAAATATGGGTAAAGAGAAATGAAGACCCAGCCATTTATATTCATCGTATAGCCACAAATCCAAATTTTCGTGGTCATAATTTTGTCGCTTCGATTGTAGATTGGGCAAAAGAATATGCAAAAATGCATGCTAAACAATTCATTCGTTTAGATACCATTGGGGATAACACCCGCTTAATTAAGCATTATTGCACTTGTGGTTTTAATTTTTTAGGCATGTTTAATCTGCCAAATGTAGATGAACTTCCACCTCATTACAAAGAAGGACCTGTTTGTTTATTTGAAATTGATTTAAAAAAAAGAGCGTAATGAAGCCAAGAATCGTTGAATTAAAATCGAAACAACTAGTAGGGTTAAATCAAGAAATGAGCCTAGTGGATAATAAGACTTTTGAACTTTGGAAAAATTTCAGGCAATGTAGTAAGGATATTTTAAATAAGTCGTCTCAAGACTTTATCTCGTTACAAATATATCCTAAAGGTTATTTTGAAACCTTTTCTCCGGCTAAAAGATTTGTAAAATGGGCTTGTGTAGAAGTAGATGATAATAAAAGTATTTCCACAGATTTTCAAAGTTTAAATCTAGAAGGCGGACTTTATGCTGTCTTCGATTATAAAGGTACTGCAGAAAGTGCCCCAGCTTTTTTTCAATATATTTATGGAGAATGGATTCCTAAATCAGATTATATTTTAGATGACCGCCCACATTTTGAAGTGTTAAGTGACAAGTACAAAAAAAATGACCCTGCCTCGGAAGAGGAGATTTGGATTCCGATTAAAGCAAAATGAAACAACCCGAAAAAGCGCCCTGGTATTACTTGATACTATTAATTTTAGCTGGAGAGAGCGTCTTTATTTTACCCTTTGTTTTACAGCGAGTATTTAGGCCTACGGTATTAAAGGTATTTGAGCTAGACAATGTGTCATTGGGACTTTGTTTTTCTGTTTATGGTTTTGTGGCATTGATATCTTATTTGTTGGGCGGACCTTTGGCAGATAAATATCAACCTAGAAAATTGATAGCTATTGCGTTGTGGATGACCGCCTTAGGTGGATTACTTTTTGCAACCTTCCCTGATTATTTAATGCTTCAAATATTATATGGGTTCTGGGGTTTTACCACTATTTTTCTTTTTTGGTCCCCTATGATAAAAGCCACAAGGGTTTGGGGCGGACAAAATTCTCAAGGTAAGGCATTTGGATTTTTAGATGGAGGTAGGGGATTGGTAGGTGCTCTTTTTGGAACTTTGGGAGTACTCGTTTTTGCTCATTTTATGTCGGCAGATTTAGAGGTGGCGTCCTTGCAAGAAAGTAGATTTGCCTTTCGTTATGTTATTTTAACTTCTTCAGGTATTGTAGCGGTTGTGGGTGTCTTGGTTTGGCTGTTTATGAAGCTGCCCGAGCATCAAGAGAAAGAAATTGTTGTTGATAGAATTACAACTTCACAAATTAAAGAAGTCCTTCGACTGCCATCCGTTTTATTATTAATGATTATTATTCTATGTGCTTATGTAGGATATAAAATCACTGATATATTTTCGCTCTACGCCCAAGATGTTATGTTGTTAGATGAGGTTGGTTCTGCGGAAGTAGGTACGTTCTTGTTATTTGCAAGACCGGTTGTAGGTGTATTTATAGGGATTGTGGCCGACCGTTCTAGACCAAGCTTATTTTTATTTATAGGCTTTGTAATTGCACTTATAGGTTCATTACTCTTTGCTTCTGCTATGGTTGCGAATGTTTCCTATTTTATATTTTTATTTTCTATAATGATTGTTGCATTAGGTGTTTACGCCATACGATCTTTATATTTTGCAGTAATGCAGAGTGGTAAAATTCCTTTAGTATTAACTGGTACTGCGGTTGGGCTTATTTCTTTAGTAGGATATACACCAGATATTTTTGCTGGTCCAGCAATGGGTTATTTACTAGATGCTTCACCAGGTTTAGAAGGACACCGACATGTGTTTTGGATGTTAGCCTTATTTTCATTTATTGGTGGTATAGCGGCATTTAGATATCTTCAACTTTATGGTAAACAATTCAATGACAATTCCAAAAAATCTTAATCTGGTATTATCCGGAATTATTGTAATTATTGCCGGATTCGTATATGGTGGTCATCCAACGGTTATAATGCCAGAACTTTTAGGGTTTGAGGTGGTAGACTTGGAATTGAAGAATATGTTACGTGCTGTAATGGGTATTTATTTGGGTGTAGGGCTATATTGGATAATAGCTGCTTTTAAACCCAAAATTTGGTATGGAGCAACAATGTGTAATGTGCTTTTTATGGGAGGAATTTCTTTTGGAAGAACAGTAAGTACAGTAGTTGATGGTATATCGCCACTATTTACACCTGCATTAATTCTAGAGCTATTGTTTTTTGGATGGGGATTATACAACCTAAAGAAGTACAAAGAAGTAATTTAAGTATATACTTTTTTAGAAATCTAACTTCTTTTTACGTAGTTCAAAGTTTTGCCCCAAGTAAACTTTACGTACCATTTCATCTGCAGCTAATTCTTCTGGCTCACCAGATTTTAATATACCGCCTTCGAACATTAAATAAGAACGTTCTGTAATAGCAAGCGTTTCCTGCACGTTGTGGTCCGTGATAAGAATACCAATGTTTTTATCCTTTAATTGCGCTACAATACGCTGTATGTCTTCTACGGCAACGGGATCTACACCGGCGAAAGGTTCATCCAATAAAATAAATTTAGGATCGGTAGCCAAGGCACGCGCAATTTCTGTTCTTCTTCGTTCACCACCAGATAATAAATCACCACGGCTCTTACGAATATGACCAAGACCAAATTCCTCAATAAGAGACTCCATTTTCATGTGTTGCTCTTTTTTGCTCAACTTGGTCAATTGAAGTACACTTAAAATGTTCTTTTCAATACTTAGCTTTCTAAAGACGGAAGCCTCTTGTGCTAAATATCCAATACCATTCTGGGCTCTCTTGTACATGGGAAATTTTGTAATCTCCATGTCATCTAAATAGATGCTGCCGCCATTAGGTTTAATTAGCCCAACAATCATGTAAAAGGAAGTTGTTTTACCAGCACCATTTGGTCCTAATAATCCAACGATTTCTCCTTGGTTTACTTCCAAGGAAATTCCTTTAACCACCCTACGACCTCTGTAGGACTTCATTATATTGTCGGCACGTAACTTCATGTTTTCAAATCTATTGGTTATTGGTCTGTTAGAAAAGTAATTAGGGATTTTTTAACCTTGTTGGTTTTCTAATTCTTCCCAATACTCATATGCTCTTCTTAAATGTGGAATAACAATAGTACCGCCTACCAATGTAGCAATACTTAAAGTTTCCATGACCTCTTCTTTAGAAACACCCTCATTATAAGAACTTTCTAAATGATACTTTACGCAATCGTCGCAACGAAGAACTGCAGATGCTACAAGACCTAATAACTCTTTTGTCTTTACATCTAAAGCGCCCGCAGCAAAAGCGTTGGTGTCTAGGTTAAATATGCGTTTTACAATCTTATTATTATCGGCCAACAACTTATCGTTCATCTTAGAACGGTAAGCATTAAATTCTTCAATTTGGTTTGACATTTCTATTTTTCTTTTTTTCTTTTTCAGCTTTTTTTCTTTCCTTTCTTAGTACCATGGCAGAAATAAAAATACTTACCTGGTATAAAATTATAACTGGTATAGCAACTATAATTTGACTTGTAACATCTGGAGGAGTAATTACTGCAGAGAGTATTAAAACAACTACCAAAGCAATTTTTCGGTACTTTTTCATTAATTCTGGAGTAACCAAACCTACTTTGGTTAAAAAGAAAATAATAATAGGTAGCTCAAATAAAATACCACAGGCAAGAACCGATATTTTTAGTGTACCTATATAAGAATCAAGGTCGAATTCGTTTAAAACCGAATCACTGACAACATAAGATCCTAAGAAGTTAATAGAAAGTGGTGCTACAATATAGTATCCAAATAAAACACCAATAAAAAATAAGATAGAAGCAATAAGTATAAACCCTCGGGAATTCTTACGTTCGTTAGCGTGAAGTCCAGGACTTATAAACTTCCACATTTCATATAGAATATAGGGAAACCCAATAATTACACCTGCCCAAATCGAGGTCCAGATATGGGCCGAGAATTGTCCACCCATTTCACGACTCTGAATTGTAAAAGGAAATTCATCGGCACAAAAGGAAGAATCTATTACGGTAAATGACTGGATTTTATTTAACCATGTAGCTACATCACAGAAAAAGCGATATGTTGGAAAATCCATGTTTTTAGGTCCGAAAATAATCGTATCAAAAATGAAACCCTTCATTAAAAAGGCAACACTTCCAATGATGACAACAGCCAAAACGGATCTAATTAGATGCCATCTTAATTCTTCTAAATGGTCGAGAAATGACATCTCGTTGTGAGGCGTGGAAGCTTTGGAACTCATTATAAAATACCTTCGTTTATTAAATTATGTAAATGGATAACACCCACATAAGTGTCATTATCCATAGCAAGTAGTTGAGATATGCCCTTTTTTTGCATGTGTTCTAAAGCTTTGATTGCTAGTGTATCAGCA
Source organism: Maribacter sp. Hel_I_7 (assembly GCF_000688315.1). Lineage (NCBI taxonomy): Bacteria > Pseudomonadati > Bacteroidota > Flavobacteriia > Flavobacteriales > Flavobacteriaceae > Maribacter > Maribacter sp. Hel_I_7. The sequence goes on from NZ_JHZW01000001.1 coordinate 172,412, forward strand.
GGTATGGTTTTAGGATTGCTGGTCATAATATCTTCTGCCGTCAAGCCTTTTATGTTGTCGTGCTTATTTAGCATACGCCTAATATCGCCATCAGTAACGATACCTACAACTTTTTCGCCATCTAGTACTGCTGTAACCCCTAACATTTTTTTAGAGATTTCTACAATTACTTTTTTGACTTCCTCGTCTTTTTGAACTTTAGGTACTTGATTTTTACTTACTAAATCAGCTACTCTTAAATACAGTCTTTTTCCCAAAGAACCGCCAGGGTGATATTTTGCAAAATCAGAACTACTAAATCCTTTTATTTCTAAGAGAACAATTGCTAGTGCATCTCCCATTACCAACTGTGCAGTGGTACTGGTAGTAGGTGCTAAACCATTGGGGCAAGCTTCTTTTTCAACATGAGTGTTCAAAATATAATCTGCTTGCTTTGCCAAAAAAGAATCGGTATTACCCGTCATGGCAATTAATTTATTCGTGCCTCTTTTTATAAGTGGCACCAACATTTTAATTTCCGGTGTATTACCACTATTAGAAATACATATCACCACATCGTTATCTTGAACTGTACCCAAATCTCCATGAATGGCATCACCAGCGTGCATGAAAATTGCAGGGGTTCCGGTTGAATTAAGGGTAGCAACAATTTTTGTTGCGATAATGGCACTTTTTCCAATACCGGAAATTATAACGCGACCTTTTGCGTCAATAATGCAGTTTACGATACTAGCAAAATCATCAGTTAAAAGAGAGGAAAGTTGTGCTATAGCATCACGCTCAGTTTCAATGGTTTTTTTCGCTAAGTCAATAATGGTGTCCGTTGCAATCAATCTATTATTCAAATTATGGATTGTATTCCTAAAAGAATGTATTATCTTTAAGATGACAAAATTAAACAAACTTAATTTTAAATGCCGATTATAGCATAATAATTTAGTAATGCCAAGCTAGGCAAATTGTAATTTTGTTCGCTTATGAATTTTAAAGTAAGTAGTGTCCCCTTAAATGTAAAATGTGACAGACAGTAAAGAATTTGACAATATCGATTTACATTCCTCTTTAAAAAAATATTTTGGATTTTCTCAGTTTAAAGGACTTCAAGAGGAAGTAATCAAAAATGTTTTACGACAGAATAATACGTTTGTAATAATGCCCACTGGTGGTGGTAAATCTCTTTGCTACCAATTACCGGCTCTTATGCAAGAGGGTACGGCAATAATTGTTTCTCCATTAATTGCCTTAATGAAGAATCAGGTAGATGCCATTCGTGGTATTTCATCTGAAAACGGAATAGCACATGTACTTAATTCCTCCTTGAACAAAGGGGAGATTAAGCAAGTGAAACAAGATATAACTGATGGTGTAACCAAGTTGTTATATGTAGCACCAGAGTCGCTAACCAAAGAAGAGAATGTAGAATTTTTGCGATCAGTAACTGTTTCTTTTGTAGCGGTAGATGAGGCGCATTGTATTTCTGAATGGGGTCATGATTTTAGACCTGAGTATAGAAATTTGAAATCTATAGTGGAGCGTTTGGGTGATAATATTCCAATTATTGGACTTACCGCCACCGCTACACCTAAGGTTCAAGAAGACATTATAAAAAATTTAGGTATTGGTGGTGCAAAGTTGTTTAAAGCTTCTTTTAATAGACCAAACCTGTTTTATGAAGTACGAACTAAAACAGAAAATATAGAGGCTGATCTTATTCGTTTTGTAAAACAAAACTCGGGTAAATCAGGAATAATATATTGCCTAAGTCGTAAAAAAGTAGAGGAGTTAGCACAAGTTTTACAAGTAAACGGTGTAAGTGCTGTTCCATATCATGCTGGTTTTGATGCTAAAACAAGGTCTAAATATCAAGATATGTTCTTGATGGAGGATGTTGATGTTGTTGTAGCTACAATTGCTTTTGGTATGGGAATCGATAAGCCAGATGTTCGTTTTGTAATCCATCATGATATTCCTAAGAGTATAGAAAGTTATTACCAAGAAACTGGTAGAGCTGGGCGTGATGGGGGCGAAGGGCATTGTTTGGCATACTATTCTTATAAGGATATTGAGAAATTAGAGAAGTTCATGTCTGGTAAGCCAGTGGCTGAACAAGAAATAGGAAACGCGCTGTTGCAAGAGGTTGTAGCATATGCAGAGACATCAATGTCTAGGCGTAAATTTATGTTGCATTATTTTGGAGAGGAATTTGACGATGTTAACGGTGATGGTGCCGAAATGGATGATAATACTAGAAACCCAAAAGAGAAAGAAGAAGCAAAAGAAGATGTCATTAAATTACTAAAAGTAGTTAAAGGCACTAGCGAAAAGTTTAAATCTAAAGAAGTTGTAAATGCAATTCGTGGGAAAACGAATGCCATCATTTCATCTCATAAAACCAATGAAAAAGAGTTTTTTGGAATAGGATCAGATAAAGATAAGAGTCATTGGATGGCATTAATACGTCAAACTTTGGTAGCAGGGCTCCTACGAAAAGAGATTGAGCAATACGGTGTTCTTCATTTAACTGAAAAAGGTAATGAATTTTTAGATGCTCCAGTGTCATTTATGATGACTAAGGATCATGTTTATAATGCTGAAAATGATAATGCAATTGTTGGTGCTGCCAAGTCTGGTGGTATTGCTGATGAGAAATTATTAAAGCAATTAAAGGATTTGAGAAAAGCGCAGGCAAAGAAATTAGATGTGCCTCCTTTTGTTGTATTCCAAGATCCTTCTTTAGAAGATATGGCATTGAAATATCCCATTACACACGAAGAATTATTAAATGTACATGGAGTAGGAGAAGGTAAGGCTAAAAAGTATGGTAAGCCCTTCTTGGCATTCATTAATACATATGTTGCAGATAATGAAATAATTAGACCAGATGATTTAGTAGTTAAAAGTACTGGAGCTAATTCTGCACTGAAGCTTTATGTAATACAGAACGTAGATAGAAAATTACCTTTGTCTGATATAGCATCCTCAAAAGGATTGGAAATACCTGATCTTATAAAGGAAATGGAACAAATTGTATACAGTGGTACCAAATTGAATTTGAACTATTGGATCGATGAAATTTTGGATGAAGATCAACAAGAAGAGATTCACGATTATTTCTTAGAAGCAGATAGTGATGATTTAGAAGAAGCTATGGCTGAATTTGATGGTGACTATGAAGAGGAAGAATTACGACTGTATCGACTTAAATTTATTAGCGAGGTAGCCAATTAAGTTTTTAGTTTGCTAGCATAGACATTTAAAAAATCCTTTTGTAATTCATAAGAATTACAAAAGGATTTTTTATTGCTATTTAGGAGTTTCTAACGTGCGGATGTGCCATTATTTGGTTTTTCTCTTCGCAGTTGCCTTTGAATTTTTTTAATTGCAGATTCAATTGATTTTTCTGGCTCTATAATATTGTATTCTCCCCAGAAATCTGGATCAGCAAAACCAATAGCTTCTTCACTTAAAATGATTGACGCTTTCATTCTGTCTTTAGACTTTGGTATGGTATTTTCTATATTTTTTTCCCAATCTGTAATCGCCATTTCACAACTCATACTATAGACGGAATTAAATAAACGTTTGTCCCAGTTAATTTTAAACTCTAATAATACGTTGCTGTAGCCATAATACCACTTTCCATCTTTTTCTCTATAATCTACTCGATAAGATACTTCTGTAGGCCATACCTCTGCATTCTTTGGTTTTCTACGTACAAACATTTGAGAAGCTAATTTTCTATCTGTTATATTAAGTGAGTAAATAGCACTAGTTAGAATTTTGTTTTCTGCATCTATATATAATTTGCCATTGTATAAGGGGTCAATAATTTCTGGTTTTTGTTTAAAGTCTATTACATATATCAATTGGTCATTTACACGGGTAGAGGTGTCAAACGAAAAATCATAATACCCCAATGTTTCTGGTGTAAAAATATAATTTGGATACTTCACCATATCAACGAATAAAGTGTTGAATGGACCTCCTTGAAGTTTTAGGGCTACAGTGTCTAACTTAGAATAATCTGTGCTCTTACGTGCCTTGTATAGTTCTAATGCATCTGTCTTATTAGATGAATAAGGAGTTTTATAAATATTTACAACAGCTTCAGAAAGACTAACATTAGTTCTTCTCTTTTTAATGGTCTCCCTATAAAACGCGGTCATTACCGTATTTTCATTTAAATAATTACTGCCTTTTTTATCTAAGGTTTCTCTAACCAGGACCTCCGCATCATTAGGAGCATCTATACTAGCTTCTGATAATGCCATAACAAATTCTTCCATGAAGATCTTATTCTTTTCGTTTTCCAATTCAGAAATAGAAATTTGCTTTGTTTTATAACCCAGAAAGCTGATAGTTAAATTATTGTTGATATATTCAGTAGGCACTTTCAATGAAAATTGACCTTCTGAATTAGTAATTGTGGTAACATTGGTATTGTCCACGGTTAGTGTTGCAAAGACTAAGGCTTTTTTGCTATTAGAGTCTAATACCTCACCAGTATACTCAGAATAATTAATGGTTTGCGCCATTAATGAAGTGGTTCCTGTGATTATAGAAATAAGAAGAATAAAACTATACTTTAAAGTATGGTTTTTTATGTGGTTTTTTTTCTCTTTTGACATAACGTAGCTTTTTATTTTAAAATAGTGATTTTTAATGAACTAAGCTACATTGTTGAGCTTTAATTATTTGTGTTGCCCATTTAAAAAAAATGAAAGGTTATTTGTCTACTGTTTTTCGCCGTCAAATGTTTTTGATGAGGAGCTTACCAGTCTATTAATTTCAGCTAATTCTTCTTCTGTTAAATCACGGTATTCTCCTACGGGTATATCTAATTGAACATTCATAATTCTAATTCGCTTTAATTTCTTTACCCTGTATTCCAAATACTCGCACATACGGCGAATTTGCCTGTTGAGACCCTGAGTTAAAATAATTCTGAATTGGTAAGTACTTACTTCAAAAACCTGACATTCTCTGGTTACGGTATCAAGAATAGGAATGCCTTTGCGCATTCTATTTAAAAAATCAATAGTAATAGGTTTATCAACGGTTACTAAATATTCTTTTTCATGATTGTTACGAGCACGTAAAATTTTATTTACAATGTCACCGTCATCAGTAAGAAAAATAAGTCCTTCACTGGGTTTATCTAATCTGCCAATAGGAAAAATACGTTTATGGTAATTTATGAAATCGATAATATTATCTTTTTCAACACCTGTATCTGTTGTACAAACTATGCCTACAGGTTTATTGAAAGCTAAGTAGGTAGACTTTCCTTTTGGTTCTTTTATTAGTTCACCATCAACTTTTACAATATCACCTGCCGTAATCTTAGTGCCCATTTCTGGAACTTCTCCGTTAATAGTAACTCTTCCTTGGTCAATAAGCTTATCTGCAGCCCTACGAGAGCAATAGCCAGCTTCACTTAGGTGTTTGTTAATTCTTGTTTTATTGGTGTTGTCTTGCATAGTCAGCTTGCTGTTTCTATTTTTATTTACGGTTTAATTCCTGATGATAGATTTCTCTACCCAATTGTGCCAAAAACGGAATTCCAATTTCTTCATATTCATAGGCATCATCATTAAAGATACCATCTTTGTTTACCAAAATAGTTGCGGTTAAAAGAAACTCTACGTTATTCTCTGTATCCTTTACGTACGCACAATCAGTAAGGGTGCCGTAGGCAAATCCTACTTTATTGTAAATTTCTAAATGCTCTGGTATATTTTCTTTAGTGTCGCCGTAAAGAAAAAACTTGCAGTAGCTATCATAATATGTTATTGCATCATACCCAGCCTTCTGGGGTACGGTATGCATTGCTTCTAATAGAAAATTCCTTTGTTCAGCGCTTATGTGAAAACGTTCTGTTTCCTCAAAATTATTAGGAAATAAAATTCTTTTTAATACATTATGTTGCGATGAAATTGGGTAATAGTTTTTTTGACTAAAATTAAAAGGAACTTCTACTAATTCCTCATTTTCATAATAACCTACTCCCTTTTTTATTTCTAGAAGCTCTAGTTCATCTGGGGTTTTGTTCAATATAAAGGAAGTAATGCCTGTAGTAGAATCATTAATATAAATAATTAAAGGTTTTGTTCTTAAGTCATCAGAACGATGTCCTAATCTATGTGTAATTCTAACAGGCGATATCCCTTTTTCTCTTAAATTTTGATTGATAGCTTCAAACCCTAAAAATTCGACCAATCTATTGTTGGCTAGATTGTCGCTTACAGCAAATATTTCAGATATATCTTTTGCGAATGTACTTTCAATAGTGTCACCTTCCACATAATACTTCGTTTGCATAGAAAGGCTGTCTATCTTATTTAGTTTTTCTAAAGCCAATACCGCTGTTGGGAATTTTACAGTGCTTGCGGGATAGAAATACATACTATCGTTAACCTGAAAATCATAGTCGGTAAAAATTACACTATCATTTTTTCTGTCTATTTGAGTGTATTTAATTTGAATTTGATAGTTGTCTATACTATCAACAACCCGTTTAATTTTTGCATGATCTGATGATAAAGCAACTTCAAGAAAATTAAGGTTTTGCTTTTGCTGAGAACATGAAGCTATGGCTACACAACATATGAAAAGTAAAAAAGGCTTCATGTCTATGTATTTTAATTAAGCCACGTAAACTTCACCACGGTGTGGCTTTAATAAATCTCTAACAGATATCATTTCTTTTTCTTCCACGACCATGAACGCAATGCTATACATGTCATTTATTTCTTTAAAACCGGTAATGTTAAGTTCGGTTTTTTCCATGGCTATAAATTCATTGAGGTGTTTAACATGGTGTTCTGCAGTTTTTAATGCTGCAGGACCTCTAAAATCCCAAATTAGTTTTATTTGTCGGTTCAAGAATAAGTGGTGTTAAATTATAAAAATCAATACACAAATTTACCTAAAAAACCTCAGTTCATACCCTATTTGGAACGAGATTACAATTTTGCAAAAGATCTAGTTTTAGTTCTTTATAAGGTATTTGTTATATCTTGTGTTCCTAAAATTCGTGTTAAGTAAATCAATAAGCATTTGCACACGAATAGGTTATTGCTATTTTTGCTCGATGTTTTTTAAGAAATCTAAATTTATATACCGCAAGTTTTACCCTTTAGCTAGTCTAGGGATGTTGACTATTTTGTTTATTTCGTGCGATGGTCTTTTTAAAAAAGATGAAGAAAAGAAAGTTATAGCTAGAGTAGGTGAGTCCTTTTTGTATCAAGAAGATTTGGCACCCTTACTTACAGAGAATATGACAAAAGGCGATAGTGCTTCTTTCGCTACCAATTACATTAATAATTGGGCTTCCAAACAATTATTACTTTCTAAAGCCAAAATCAATTTATCTGAAGAAAAGTTAGCGGAGTATAATGCATTGGTAGATGATTATAGAACGGAGTTGTATACCCGGGTTTATAAAGAAGCCTTGGTAACACAAGCTACGGATACTGTAATTACAGATCAGCAGTTGAATGAATTTTACGAGCATGCAAAAGAGAATTTTAAACTCAAAGAAAGAATCGCTAGAATTAGGTTTGTTGCATTGCCAAAAGGTTTTTTGGATCAAGATGAGGTTGGTAAGCGCTTAAAGAGATTTAAGAAAGATGATGTACGTTACTTAGATTCAATTGGTGTTCAGTTCAATAAATTGAATTTTAATGACTCTATATGGGTGCGTTACAGTAGAATATTCGAAGAAATACCCCCAATTACGGCTGACAATGCCAATAAGTACTTAAAAAACTCACAATTTTTTGAATTAGAGGATTCAATCGGGGTATATTTGGGGAAAATAGAGGAAACAAAGGATGTAAATGATATTGCACCTTTGACTTTTATTAAGCCTACAATAGAACAAGTTTTATTAAGTCGTAGAAAAATGGACTACCTACGCAAATTAGAAACTGAATTATTAGATGAAGCAATCAAGGATAATGAATTTGAAGTTTTCGAAAACAAAAAATAGTATTTATATCGGGGCAGTATTACTGTTCTCAAGTGTAGTAACAGCACAAGATTCTATACCAACTGTAACGGATAATCAAGAAGAACCAATGGAAGCCGTTGCGGAAGCTGCTCCAGTAAAGAAAGACTCTTCAATTAATTTCAAGAGAATAAAATTAGATGGTATCGCTGCAGTAGTTGGGGATTACGTAATCTTAGATTCTGATATTGAAAAAACACTTATTGACCTTAAAAGTCAAGGAGCTTCGACGGAAGATATTACCCATTGTGGACTTTTAGGTAAGTTGATGGAAGATCGTTTGTATGCAAACCAGGCGGTTCAAGATAGTATTTTGGTATCTGACGATGAGGTAAATGCTACTGGTGATCGTCAATTACAGTCTTTAGTTCAACAAATTGGTTCTATGGACAAAGTCTTGAAATACTATAAAAAGGAAGACGAAGCGAGCTTTAGGGAAGAGTTATATAAGATTAACAAACTGCGTATGCTTTCTGAGCGTATGCAACAAGATATTATTAAAGAGATTGAAATTACACCTGAAGAGGTTCGTCAATTTTTTAATAAAATACCACAAGATGAACGCCCAGTATTTGGTGCAGAATTAGAGATAGCTCAAATTACAAAAGAGCCAGAACCTTCTGAAGAGGAAAAACAAAAAGTTGTAGATAAACTTAATCAGATAAAAGCTGATGTTGAAGATAATGACGCTAGTTTTAGTGTAAAGGCTATTTTATATTCTCAAGATCCAGGTTCAAAATCTAAAGGAGGGTTTTATAGTATAACTAAAGAGACTGGTTTTGATAAGAAATTTAAAGATGTTGCTTTTAGTTTAAAAGAAGGTGAAGTTTCTGAGCCTTTTGAAACTACTTTTGGGTATCACATTATTTTCATAGAAAAAATTAGAGGTCAAGAATTAGATTTAAGACATATATTAATTCAACCAGAAATATCTCAAAGTGTTTTGGATGCTGCTAAGGCAGAATTGGATACTATTCGTAAGAAAATTATTAATGAGGAATTTACGTTCGCAGAGGCAGCTTTAAATTTTTCTGATGAAAAGGAAACAAAATTCGATGGTGGGCTTTTACGTAACCCTGTGAATTTCGATTCTAAATTCGAATTAACAAAGATGGATCCTACTTTGTACAATCAGGTTCAGAATTTGAAGGATAATGAAATTACATATCCGGTACTTGAACAAGACCAAAGAGGTGGTGCGCCAAAATATAAGATACTTAAGATTACCAATAGGTATGATGAGCATGTAGCTGATTTCTCAAAGGATTATACTAAAATTCAAGAATTGGCGCTTACTGAAAAGAAATACAACGCCATCAAGAAATGGATGGACAAGCATATTAAAGATACCTATATTAGTGTTAATGATCAGAACAAAGATTGTGAGTTCGCTAATAATTGGGTAAAAGAATAAAAAATATGTCAGACGTTGCAGCAATAGAACGCCTAGTAATAAAACATGCTGAGCTTAAGAAAGAAATAGCCAAAATTATTGTAGGTCAAGATGAGGTTATTGAACAGATTCTGCTTTCTATTTACACGGGTGGACATTCATTGCTGATTGGCGTACCAGGCTTGGCAAAAACGTTAATGGTAAATACTATTGCCCAAGCGTTAGGTCTAGATTTTAAAAGAATACAATTTACTCCGGATTTAATGCCAAGTGATATACTTGGTAGTGAAATTTTAGATCAGAACAGAAATTTTAAATTTCTAAAGGGACCTATATTTTCCAATATTATTTTGGCAGATGAAATTAATAGGACTCCTCCAAAAACGCAGGCCGCATTATTAGAAGCCATGCAAGAGAGAGCTGTTACTATTGCTGGTCACCAACATAAATTAGAATTACCGTATTTTGTTTTAGCAACACAAAACCCAATTGAGCAAGAAGGAACATATCCTTTGCCAGAAGCTCAGTTAGACCGTTTTATGTTTGCAATTGAATTGAAATACCCTACAATTGCAGAAGAAATTCAAGTAGTTAAGAATACTACGGCAAATATCAAGCAGGTTATTAATCCGCTTTTCAATGCCCAAGATATTATTGCTGTTCAAGAATTGGTAAGACGAATTCCTGTTGCCGATAATGTTGTGGAATATGCCGTAAAATTGGTAAATAGTACAAGACCTAATTTAGACTCCGCTTCAGACTACGTAAAACAGTATTTAGATTGGGGAGCGGGACCAAGAGCATCTCAAAACTTAATTTTAGGTGCTAAGGCCAATGCTGCTATACATGGTAAATTTTCTCCGGATATAGAAGATGTACATGCCGTTGTAAAAGGTATTCTTCGTCATCGTATAATTAAAAATTACAAGGCAGAAGCAGAAGGTATCACTGAAGAGGATATCATAGATAAACTGCTTTAATTTTCACTTCTTTTTTTTATTTTTTTGAGGGCAAATTGTGATAATAGTCACTTTCTGCCAAGTGCTGTTGTATATACTAGCAAGGCATATTTAATAAAAAGCGATTAATCATACTTATTTAATTTTAATTGCGTTATAGATTTTCTTAAATTTACAGAATTGCGCTAACTTAAAATTAGATAAAGAATGGCATTTGATATTGATATGATTAAAGGAGTTTACGCCAATATGGCTAAACGTGTTGACGAGGCTAGGAATATTGTAGGGAAACCACTTACCCTTTCTGAGAAAATTTTGTATTCACACCTTTGGGATGGAACACCATCTAAAGCATTTACAAGAGGAAAAGATTACGTTGATTTTGCTCCGGATCGTATTGCTTGTCAAGATGCAACTGCACAAATGGCCTTATTACAGTTTATGCAAGCTGGTAAGCCAAAAGTAGCAGTGCCAACTACAGTACATTGTGATCACTTGATCCAAGCTAAAAGTGGTGCTACTGCCGATTTAAAATCTGCAAACACTACAAGTGCCGAAGTTTTTGATTTCTTAGAATCTGTTTCTAATAAATACGGAATCGGTTTTTGGAAACCAGGAGCAGGTATTATTCACCAAGTTGTATTGGAGAACTATGCTTTTCCAGGAGGAATGATGATCGGTACTGATTCTCACACTGTAAACGCAGGTGGTTTAGGTATGGTTGCTATTGGTGTTGGTGGTGCTGATGCCGTTGATGTTATGGCAGGTATGGCATGGGAGCTTAAATTTCCAAAATTAATAGGTGTTAAGTTAACTGGAACTATTTCTGGCTGGACTGCACCAAAAGATGTTATATTAAAAGTTGCCGAAATTCTTACTGTAAAAGGTGGAACAGGAGCAATCGTTGAATACTTTGGTTCAGGAGCTAAATCTTTATCATGTACTGGTAAAGGAACTATCTGTAACATGGGTGCTGAAATAGGAGCTACAACTTCTACTTTTGGTTATGACGAATCTATGGAGCGTTATTTAAGAGCTACCGATAGAGCTGACATTGCAGATGCTGCAAATCAAGTTAAAGAACATTTAACTGCAGATCCTGAAGTATATGCTAACCCAGAACAATATTTCGATGAGGTTATAGAAATTAACTTATCTGAATTAACTCCATTATTAAACGGTCCTTTTACTCCAGATTTATCTACTAAAGTTGGTAGTGATATGACAGAGAAAGCTACTTCTCATGAATGGCCTTTAGCTGTTGAGTGGGGATTGATCGGTTCTTGTACAAACTCTTCTTACGAAGATTTATCTAGAGCTTCATCTATTGCACAACAGGCTATTGATAAAGGAATTAAAATGAAAGCGGAATTAGGAATTAATCCTGGTTCTGAACAAGTACGTTATACTGCAGCTCGTGATGGTATTCTTGGAATATTCGAGAAATTGGATGCTAAGATATTTACTAACGCGTGTGGACCATGTATTGGACAATGGGCACGTTACAGTGATCCGAAAAATGCACCAAAGAACAGTATAGTTCACTCTTTCAACAGAAACTTTGCTAAGCGTGCAGATGGTAACCCAAATACACATGCTTTTGTTGCATCACCTGAAATTACAGCTGCAATAGCTATATCAGGTAGATTAGATTTTAATCCGATGACGGATAAATTAATCAATGAAAAAGGTGAAGAGGTAATGTTCGATGAGCCAACTGGATGGGAATTACCTCCTAAAGGTTTTGAAGTAGAAGATGCAGGTTATCTTGCTCCTGATGCAGATGGTTCAGGTGTATCGGTAAAAGTTGCTACAGATTCAGAGAGACTACAATTATTAGAGCCATTTACTCCTATAAAAGATGAGAGTTTAATGGGGGCTAAATTGTTGATTAAAGCATTTGGGAAATGTACAACGGATCATATTTCTATGGCAGGACCATGGTTACGTTTCCGTGGACATTTAGATAATATTTCAAATAACTGTTTAATTGGTGCTGTAAACGCATTTGGACATAAGACCAATATGGTTAAAAACCAATTAACAGGTGAATTTGGTGGTGTTCCAGATACTGCACGTGCTTATAAAGCTGCAGGTATAAGAAGCATCGTTGTTGGTGATCATAACTATGGTGAAGGATCTTCAAGAGAACATGCTGCAATGGAGCCTCGTCATTTGGGTGTTGCCGCTGTAATTGTTAAGTCGTTTGCACGTATTCACGAAACTAACCTTAAAAAGCAAGGTATGTTAGGTTTAACTTTCGCAAATGAAAGTGATTATGACCTTATACAAGAAGATGATACATTTAACTTTATTGATATTGCAGAATTTGCACCAGACAAACAATTAACCGTTGAGGTTGTTCATGCCGATGGTAGTAAAGATGTTATTAAAGTAAACCATACTTATAATGCCGCTCAAATTGGATGGTATAGAGAAGGTTCTGCTTTAAATGTTATTAAGAGAGAAAATGCTTCTTAATTTCAATAAGTAAAAATTAGTGAGAAAAACTCCTGATATTATTCAGGAGTTTTTTAGTTTTAACCCCTATCTGACTTTTATGAAGAGACAAACAGTTTTTACCTTATTGATTATTGCTTTTGTACTTTCTTTTTTTGTTACCCCTTTGGGTGATTACAGCAAAATTATACTCAACAGGGTCTTCGCAACATCTCCTACTATTATTACGCCAGAAAAAAGAGGAAAGATTGCGGACTATGATTGGAAGTTGAAAAATGAAAATTGGAAATTCATAAATTTTGAGGAAGCAAAAGGTAAAGTAGTCTTCATCACTTTTTGGACTTCATGGCATATGCCTTCTCAGGCACAGTTAAAAGACGTTCAGTACCTTTTTGATACGTATGGGGATAAGATGAAGTTCTATGTAATTACGAATGAAGAAAGAGCTCCTGTAGAGCTTTTTATGAATGAGCAAGGCTATACTTTCCCAGTTACCTATCAGATTATTGGAGAACCAAGCCCAATCTCATTGCTAAAACCGCCAGGATCTTATTTAATAGATAAAGACGGTTCAATAATAATTCACCAAAATGCCATAGCAGACTGGGACAATGAGAAAATTAATAATCTATTAAACGAATTAATTTCGGAGTAAGCGACTTAATCAAAACCGAATAGGGTGTTATTTTTTAAAGTATTTAAACGGTACGAATAACATTCCAAAACATTCTCCATCTCCTTTGCCCAAGTGCTTATGATGCATTTTATGGGCTCTTCTAACACCTCTACTATACCAGTTATTTGCATTTCTGAACAATTTAAAACGTTGGTGAATAAAGATGTCATGTACTAAGAAATAAGCGATTCCGTAGGCTAAAATTCCGAATCCTAAAGGGTAACCATACCAAAAACCTGTAGTACCCGCATAAAATAAAGACATGCTTACAATCGCATAAAAGATGAAGAACAAATCGTTTCTTTCAAACCAAGAGTCGTGGTCCTTCTTGTGGTGGTCTTTATGAAGACTCCATAAAAAACCATGCATTACATATTTATGCGTAAACCACGCCATGAATTCCATGAACAAAAAAGTTCCTAGAAAAATCAATATTCCAATAACTATATCCATTATACTAAGTTCATTTTAAATTTAACGTAAGAACGCGCTAGTAACCCAAATTTTTGATAATTAGGTACTCTAATTCGTGCGTTTTTAATTTCTAAAGATGGTGTGCTCTGCAGTTTCTTTAATAACTTATAATAGTATTTATAAGCTGTATATACTCCAAATTTGGCTTCGGTTGGTAAACCGATAATGCCTTCGTACCCTTTTTTAAAATCGGATTTTATTTCATCAACTATTCGTTTTTTTGAATTTTCGTCAAGCTCCTTTAAATTGGTATTAGGAAAATAAGATCTGTTCAATTCCTCAAAATCAGCTTTTACATCTCTTAAGAAATTTACTTTTTGAAATGCAGAGCCTAGTGCCATTGCAGATTCCTTCAACTTATCATAAGCTTCAATGTCCCCTTTTACAAATACTTGAAGACACATTAAACCAACTACATCTGCAGAACCATATATGTATTCTTTGTATTCAGCATCGGTACGGTAAATATTCTTTACCAAATCCATTCGCATGCTTTTCATAAATGAATCAACCAAATGCTTAGGGATGTTGAATGTATGATAGGTTTGTTGAAATGAGTTTAAAATTGGATTTAAACTAATTTTATCACGAAGAGAAGCTTCTAGTTCTTGCTCAAATTTATCAAAGAGTACTTCCTTATCATAATCATGAAATGTATCTACGATTTCATCCGCAAAGCGAACAAAACCATAAATATTATAAATATGACCGCGTATAGATGAATGTAGCATTTTAGTTGCTAACGCAAAAGATGTGCTATATCTTTTAGTTACAATTTTACTGCACTGGTACGAGACTTGATCAAAAGTATCTTTCATAGGTAAACTAATTATCTTTTATAATTAATTCTGACACTAATTTCCCAGATATTAGTGCGGGTGGCACTCCTGGACCAGGTACAGTCAGTTGTCCTGTAAAATATAAATCAACTACTTTTTTACTTCTTAAATTGGGTCTTAAAAATGCTGTCTGGGTTAGCGTATTAGCCATACCATATGCATTTCCTTTATATGAGTTATATCTTTCTACAAAATCATTAACACAAAATGTTTCCTTGAATATAATATTATTTCTAATGTCTTGATCGGTTCTTTTCTCAAAGCGGTCAATAATTATATCAAAATATTGATTTCTTAATGCCTCTGTATCTTCAAGAGCAGTTGCAATAGGCACTAGAAAAAATGCTGTTTCACAACCTTTGGGCGCCATGCTTTCATCTGTTATAGATGGAAAATTTGCATAGAATAACGGATTTGTAGGCCATTTAGGGTCATCATAAATTTCTTGTGCATGTAATTCAAAATCGGTGTCAAAAAATAAATTGTGATGTTCTACATTTTTCAGCTTGGTGTCAAATCCAATATAAAAAAGAAGGGATGAAGGGGCAAATACCTTTTTATCCCAATAACCTTTGCTATATTGTTGGTGCTTTTCTTCTAGTAAGCTTTCTGAGTGTTGATAATCTGCTCCACTTAAAACTACATCTGAAGTATGAATTTTACCGTTACAAGAAACACCTATTGCCTTACCATTATCTACTAATATTCGTTCTATTGGTGAATTTGTATGTATGGTTACACCTAGCTCTTTAGCCAGACTTTCCATTGCTTTAATAACCTCGTACATACCACCTTTAGGATGCCATGTGCCCAAACCAAAATCGGCAAAGTTCATAAAATTATAGAACGACGGAGTTTTACTAGGTTTTGCGCCAAGAAATAACACTGGAAATTCTAATGTTGATACCAATTTCGGATTTTTAAAGGACTTACGTACTTGCGAGCTAATAGTTTTAAAAAACTGATCAACTTTTAAAATTGTTTCTTTAGTTACTAATTCTAAGGGAGAAAGCCCTGGTCTTAAAACAACTTTGTTGATGGCAATGTCATAATTTTCTTGCGCCTTATCAATGAATTTTTTTAGTGCTTTTGAGCTCCCTGGTTCTATTCTTTCAAATTCTTCACAAATTTTGTTCATACTATCACCAATAGTGATAACATCATCTGAAAAGAAAATTTTGTAGGCAGGACTCAGCTTATCTAGTTGATAATAGTCTGATGTTTGTTTATTGAAATCGGCAAAAAACTTATCAAAAATATCTGGCATCCAATACCAGCTTGGACCCATGTCAAAAGTGAATCCATCTTTAATAAATTGAGAGGCACGGCCACCTACAGATTCATTCTTTTCAAAAATAGAAACATCCCAGCCGTCCTTTGCTAAGTAACATGCTGCTGATAATGACGAGAAACCAGAACCTATTACAATGCAATTCTTCTTCATGTATTTCTGTGAGATTATAAATTGTTTACCAAATTATCGATAGAAGTAAATGTTCTACAAAATTTTGGTTTTGTAGCTTCATCAATAAAATTTGTTTGTCGGCCTAAAAGCCAAATATTAGGGTTGTTATAGTTGGCTACCACCGCTTTAAAGTCTTCTAAGTATTTGTTAACCCTATCTTTTTCTGGAAAAACCGTAAAATATGATACGAAATAGATGTCATCAAAATATTTTAGAACATCTTCAAGATTTTCCATAGGTATTGTTGGACCTAGGTAAATACATTTATATCCCTTAAGGATGATTTCATAATTGATATATAATAAACCAATATCGTGAATTTCATTTTCAGGTAAAAACGCTACAAATACCTTATCCTTTTTAGTAGGCTCTAAATGTTGAAGCTTTTCTGTATTTATTAGAATTTTCTGTTTTATAAGACTACTCATAAAATGCTCGTGAGCAGGACTAATAGTATCTGTTTGCCATAAAAGACCTAATTCGTTCAATAATGGAACAAATGTCTCTTTGAAAATTTCCCTAAAAGAACTTTCACTTAATAAAGCATTGTACGTATTAAAAAACATTGTCTGATCAAAATTGACCATTGCTAGTTTAAAAGCATTTATAGCTTGACTCTTATGACTGTGTTTTGCTACAATTTCACGAACTACATACGGAATATCTTTATCAGATATCTTAGCGATTTTTGAAATTTTGTGACCATTGTTATACAACAAGGTAACATTAAGTAACTTTTGCAAACTAGCGAGGCTATAAGTTCTAATGTTAGTGTCCGTACGCTCAGGCGATAAAAGATTATATCTTTTTTCCCAAATTCTAATGGTGTGTGCCTTAATACCAGAGAGGTTTTCTAAATCTCTAATACTAAACTGCTTTTTTACATTGTTCATGTTTTCTGAAAAAGGATTAAACAAATCTACAATTTATTGAAATGCTTATCACTACCAGAAAGTTAAAATTATCAAAATAAAAAAAGGCTAGATGTAAATCTAACCTTTTGTGCCCACGACTAGATTCGAACTAGCACGTCCTTACGAACACTACCCCCTCAAGGTAGCATGTCTACCAATTTCACCACGTGGGCTAATACGAAGTATATTGGACTGCAAATATAGAAACCTATTATGCAATTTAAAATTAATAGTCGAAATATATGGTTCAACTTTTCACTGAAGAAGCGACTGCTGATATTGGGTTGGCGTAATTCCTTTTAGCTTTTTAAATTTTTTATTAAAATTTGATATCGAATTGAAGCCAGACATGTCAGAAACTAAATTTATATTCAACTCCTTTTTAGAAGAGAGCAATTGACAAGCATGTTCAATTCTAAGCTCAATTAAAAATTGAAAGAAGGTCTTGTTAGTTCGTTGCTTAAAGAATTTACAAAATGCGTTAGGCGTCATAAATGCCATTTTAGATATCTCGTCCAATGAAATGGATTGTTGAAAATTCTTCAAAACAAAATCAAATATTTCCTGTAATCGTTCGCCTTCATTTACACTAAGTGTTTTTGAATAAATAAAGCTACTCAAGGGTTCTGTGCTTATTTGCGACAAGTTTTCTAGCAATTCTAAAAATGATATAAAACGTTTCAACCTATTTTGAGATTGTAGCTCTATTAATTGTTGCGCTATAATTTCTTTATTAGTAATTACTTTAAAACCAGTTGTAGCATTCAAGAAGAATTGTTTTAGGTCTTTAAAATACGGAAGCATGAAAAAATCAGAACCAAAAGATTTATCAGTAAAGAAAACGGTTACCATATGCGCATCTTTTTCTTGAGGTATACTTTTGAAAATATGTGGCAGGTTACTGCCTATTACATAGGTGTCTCCTGCTGAAAATTGATGCACACTATCACCAACTAGTAGTTTTCCATTTCCATTTATAATATGGCTTATTTGTATTTCTTCATGCTGATGTAGACGATTATAAAAAATAGGCTCCTTATCTATTTGAACTATTAAATGCTCATCTATAGGTTTCGGTATTTTAAAAGGATATACTTTCATATGCATCTAATTTATCATATTAATTTATAAATAAACAAGTAAGATGATAATATAGTACCATGTATGGATAATATAAAAACACGTAATAGATAATACGACTAGTAATTTTGAGTATCACCAAAACACAAGATAGAATGAGTATTTCATGGACAGGCGTTATGCCAGCAGTTACCACAAAATTTACCGCTAAAGATGAATTAGATCTAGATATGTTCGCGGTTAATATTAATGCACAATTAGAAGCAGGTGTAAGCGGAATTATTCTCGGTGGCACATTAGGAGAAGCAAGTACTCTTACCTCTAATGAGAAAAAGGTTTTAATGAAAGAGACCGTTAAGTTGGTAAAAGGCAAAGTGCCTGTTATTATCAATATTGCAGAACAGACTACTAAGGGTGCCATACATGCCGCACATGTTGCAGAAGAATGTGGCGCAACAGGGTTGATGATGCTACCACCCATGCGTTACAAAGCTAATGATTATGAAACGGTAACTTATTTTAAAGAAACGGCAAATAGTACCAAGCTGCCAATTATGATTTATAATAACCCTATAGATTATGGTATAATGGTGACTCTAGATATGCTAGAAGAATTGATGGAATGTGATAATATACAGGCTGTAAAAGAATCAACTAGAGATATATCTAACATTACTCGAATTAAGACAAGGTTTGGCAATCGCTTAAATGTTTTAACAGGTGTTGATACGTTAGGTCTGGAAAGTACATTAATGGGTGCCGATGGATGGGTAGCCGGATTAGTTTGTGCTTTTCCTGCAGAAACCTGTGCAGTTTTTGAGTTGGCAGAAGCTGGCAGAATTAAAGAAGCCTTAGAAATCTACAGATGGTTTTTGCCATTGTTAGAATTAGATATTAGCCCACAATTGGTACAGAATATTAAAATGGCAGAAGTAGCTACTGGCATAGGTACTGAATATGTTAGAGCTCCAAGACTACCATTAATAGGTGATGAGAGAAAACGAGTTGCTACAGTTATAAAACAAGGTATGGCTACACGACCTACATTGCCAGATTATAAAGGAATTAATTAATTATATATAAATGACACACCTATAGAGTGTTTTTTCAACTTTAGGCAATTGTCTAGAAAGAAGCTAAATTTATTACAGGTTCTTTCTTTACTTTTGAGTAACACGATAAATATAGAGAATGATAAGTGGTACAAATTCAATAGGGAATACATCTTCTAAAAAGGGTAAAGTAACCTTTAAGACCTTTAACCCTAAAGAAAATAAAAATACGGAGTGGACTTTTTATGAGGCAACTTCTAATGAAATTGATGATGCTGTTGAATTGGCAACGAACGCTTTCAAAGTATATAAGCATATTTCTGGATTACGAAAAGCAGAATTTCTAGAAGAAATAGCAACAGAAATAGAAGCGTTGGGCGACGAATTGATTAATACGTATTGTAAGGAGTCTGGTTTGCCAGAAGGTAGAGCAAGAGGAGAACGCGGTCGTACCATGGGGCAATTACGTGCCTTTGCCAATGTTTTAAAAGAAGGTTCTTGGTTAGAGGCTGTTATTGAAAAAGCACAACCAAATAGAGAACCAATGCCAAAATCAGATATACGTAAAATGTTGTTTCCATTAGGTCCTGTGGTGGTATTTGGAGCCAGTAATTTTCCATTGGCGTTTTCAACTGCTGGTGGAGATACTGCTAGTGCACTAGCGGCAGGTTGTCCGGTTATTGTAAAAAGTCATCCAATGCATGCAGGTACGGGCGAATTGGTATCATCGGCAATAATTAAGGCGGCAGAAAAAACTAGTATGCCAAATGGTGTGTTCTCTAATTTAAATAGTAGTGGAATAGAAGTAGGGCAACAATTGGTTAAACACCCTAAAGTAAAAGCTGTAGGTTTTACCGGTAGTATTAATGGTGGTACAGCACTGTACAAATTAGCCAATGAACGTGATGAACCTATACCTGTATTTGCAGAAATGGGTAGTATTAACCCGGTTGTTATCCTGCCCTCGGCGTTAGAAAGTGATAGTGATGCATGGGCAACCAAATACGCTTCGTCAATTACTATGGGTGCGGGTCAGTTTTGTACCAACCCAGGTTTGGTTATAGGAATAAAAGGAGAAAAGTTAAACGGATTCATAAATAAATTATCCGAGGAAATATTAAAATTAGAGCCTACATGTATGCTCCACCCAAATATACATGCCAAATATCAAGAAGGTAAAAAAGAATTGTCTGGTCAAAATGGAGTAACTGTTACTGCAAATTATGAAAAGGATACAAATGAAAATACGGCACAACCATCTATTTTAAAAGTTAGCGGTGCAGATTTTTTAGCAAACACCAAATTACATAAAGAAGTCTTTGGACCGTTTTCAGTAGTTGTTACTTGTGAGAATGCTACTGAACTCGAAAATATCCTTAATCATCTGGAAGGTCAATTAACTGGTACTATTTTAGGATCAGAAGATGATTTGGAAAAGCATACAAATGTTGTAGATGCGCTACAAAGTAGGGTAGGGCGTTTATTGTTTAATGGCGTGCCTACAGGTGTAGAGGTTTGTTCTTCTATGGTTCATGGAGGTCCATTTCCTGCTTCTACTGATGCTCGTTTTACTTCTGTGGGTACATCGGCAATCAAAAGGTGGGTACGTCCGGTTTCTTTTCAAGACTGGCCTAATAAATTATTGCCACAGGCATTACAAGATGAAAATCCACTTAAAATAACACGTCTAATAGAAGGCGTTTATAGCAAGAACTAAAAAAAATAAGTTGAACAACGGTAATTAATGTTTCTAAATGGCAAGTAGCACTTTTGTTTGTATTGATGCGCACACCTGCGGAAATCCAGTAAGGGTAATTAAGCACGGTGGTCCTAATTTATTTGGGAATACAATGAGTGAAAAACGCCAGCATTTTCTAAAGAAATATGATTGGATCCGTAAAGGATTAATGTTTGAGCCTCGTGGACATGATATGATGAGCGGTAGTATATTCTATGCGCCAAGTGATCCAAACAATGATTTTGGTATACTATTTATTGAAACGAGTGGTTGTTTACCAATGTGTGGGCACGGAACAATAGGAGCAATAACAATTGGTATAGAAGAAGGATTGATTGTGCCAAAAGTACCAGGACAGGTTCGTATGGAAACCCCTGCAGGTTTAGTACTTGTTACTTATCGGCAAACAGGAAAGAAAGTAGATTGGGTTAAATTGATCAATGTAAAGTCTTACTTGGCAGCAACAGATTTGACCATTGAATCTTCCCATTTGGGTGAACTGATTTTTGATGTATCCTACGGTGGTAATTTTTATGCCATTATAGATCCACAAAAAAACTTTAGTGGAATACAGGACTATTCCGCCAACGAATTAATACAGTTTAGTCAAGAGCTAAGAGCAGAAATTAATATCAAGTATCCTAATTTATTTATTCATCCAGAGGATACTACCATAAGAAATGTGAGCCATATGTTATGGACAGGAAATACCATGTCTAACACTGCTACCGCAAGAAATGCTGTTTTTTATGGCGATAAAGCAATTGATCGTTCACCTTGTGGTACAGGTACTTCTGCTAGAATGGCGCAGTGGCATGCAAAAGGCAAATTGACTGTCGCCGAAGATTTTATTCATGAAAGTTATATAGGGTCTCAATTTATAGGATGTGTAGAGGAAGAAACAGAATTGGCAGGGAAACCAGCCATTATACCCAGTATTAAAGGTTGGGCGAAAATATACGGCCACAATACTATTACTATAGATGATGATGATCCGTATGCACATGGATTCCAAGTAATATAAATTTAGCAATGATTTAAAATGAAGAATGTAGTTGTTATTGGTGCTGGTATTGTAGGTTTAAGCACTGCGTATTATTTATTGAAAGAAGGATTTCAAGTTACTATAATTGATAAAGGAGACATCACCTCTGGCGCGTCATTTGTAAATGCAGGCTATATAACACCAAGTCATATAATTCCTTTAGCATCGCCAGGTATGATTGCCAAAGGAATTAAAATGATGTTTAATTCTGCGAGTCCGTTTTATATGAAACCCAGGCTTGATACAGATTTTCTTAAATGGTCATGGTATTTTCATAAATCTTCAACCTTAGCCAAAGTGGAAAAAGCTATTCCACTGATAAAGGATATAAATCTTATAAGTAGACAATTATTTACTGATATCAAAAACTCAGGCGATTTAGGAGATTTTCAATTAGAACGCAAGGGCTTATTAATGTTGTATAAGACAGAAGCAAGTTATTTACATGAAAAGAAAGTTGCAGAAAGGGTAAATTTTGAAGGTCTTGAGGTCTCTGATTTAAATAAGTCTGAACTACATAAATTAGAACCTAATGTAAATATAGAAGCAGAAGGAGCTATACATTATGAATGTGATGGACATACTACACCAACAGAAATAATGCCAAAGCTGTTAATTTACTTAAAACAGCAAGGTGTTGTTATTAAGACAAATGAAGAAGTACTTGATATTAAAACTTCAGGAACAATAATTAAGGAGATAATTACAGATAAAGACAGCTATAGACCAGATGAGGTAGTTTTAGCAGCTGGGTCTTGGAGTGGTAACATTGCTAAAAAACTGAATTTAAAACTATCATTGCAAGGCGGTAAAGGCTATAGTATAAATGTAGCACGCGAAACGGGTATTTCAGTACCGGCAATATTGATGGAATCTAAAATGGCGGTAACGCCTATGAACGGATTTACAAGATTTGCAGGTACTATGGAGTTTTCAGGTAACAATGATGTGGTAAGAAAAGAAAGAGTACATGCTATAGCCAATGGTGCACATTCTTTTTATCCTGATATAGAAATAAACGATACAGAGATAAATGCTGTTAAGACAGGTTTACGACCAGTATCGCCAGACGGTTTGCCGTATATAGGTAAATCTTCAAAGTTTACAAACCTTACCATAGCCACAGGACACGCTATGATGGGGTGGAGTTTAGGACCTGCTACAGGGAAGCTAGTTGCAGAGTTATTATCTGATACTAAGCCATCTATGAACCTTACTGCTTTTAGTCCAGAAAGGACATTCTAAAGAATTTTAAAAAATACTCATCGGCATAGAATCACCATTCACCGACACTAAATTGCCATTCACCTACAGTTACCATTTTAACAATCATTAATCGTTGACATTTGTAGTATCAAATAAATGACCAATGGATATATTATTAATAGAAGACGATTTAATCGAAGTAATGAAGTTGAAACGTACAGTTTCTAAACTTAATTTAAAGCATTCGATTATAGAAGCAAAAAATGGTGAAGAAGCATTAACCTATTTAAGGTCAGGTGAAAAATTACCAGATATTATTCTATTAGATTTAAATATGCCAAGAATGAATGGTATAGAATTTCTTGCTATTTTAAAGGAAGATGAAATACTTCAGTATTTACCAACAGTCATTTTAACCACATCTGAAAATAGAGCAGATCTATTAAAATGTTACCAAGCTGGTATAGCAGGTTATGTAATTAAGCCTTTAAAATATGAGGATTATGAGTATAAGCTAAATGCTGTTTTAGAGTACTGGAATGTTAATCAATTGGTTAAAGGCTAACAAAAAAGCTCATTTCACAACATTTTCAAGTATATCTGTATTAATTTTCCTACGTTTGAAAATAAATCAAATATTTTCGAATGAAAGGCATAGTGTTTACAGAGTTTTTAGAAATGGTCGAATCGGAGTTCGGTTTAGAGACTGTTGATAATATTATTGAAAAATCCAATCTACCATCTGAGGGTATTTATACTTCTGTTGCCACCTATGAATTCAATGAAATGGTGGCGTTGATTACCCAATTAAGTAAAGAGGTAGATTTACCCGCCGGAGATTTAATTTATGCCTTCGGTCTTTACTTGTTTTCAAGTTTAAAGAACGCCCATCCAGAGGTTATTCAAAATTATAAATCACCAATTGGTTTACTATATTCTATAGAAGACCATATACATGTACACGTAAAAAAGCTATATCCAGAAGCTGAGTTACCTACATTTAAAATTCTTGAAAAAACAGATACTTCAATTTCAATGATATATTCTTCATCTAGAGGTTTGTATAGATTGGCCCATGGGTTAATTGAGAAAGCATTTGAACATTTTAATGGTAAGGCAGATATAAGCTATGAACTTCTTAAGGAAGATGGTACGGAAGTGAAATTTGATGTAGTACAAAATGGATAATAAAGAAGTTGTTCTCTTAAAAAAAGCCCTTGAAAGGCAAAAAAAGGCACGTAAACAGGCTGAGAGGATTTTAGAGGATAAATCTAAAGAACTTTATGATGTTACTCACCATTTAAGAGAGTCAAATCAAAAGCTTGAGAATTTACTGAGTGAAAAAACCTCAGAGCTTGATGGTATTTTTATAAATATTATAGATCCTTATGTTGTTATGGATCTTCAGTTCAATGTAATAAACATGAACAGGTCGGCCAAAGAGTTTTTGGGCTTTGACCATTTAGAAAAAGTAGTAAACCTTTCTCAATTTATACATCCAGATTTTTTAGCGTATACCCAGGAGTCTATGAGCTCTATGATGGAGGTTGGCAGTTTAAAGAATTATCGAGCAAAGATTATTCTTGACGGTGGTGTTGAAAAATGGATTCAAATAAATGCTAGTCTTGTTTATGATAAAAACCAAAGACCTATTGCCGCACAGGGTATAATTAGAGATATTTCACAAGAAACAGAAGTAAAAAGACTTGTTGCAGAGCAAAAGGCTCAATTAGATATCATTGTAGAAAACTCTCCTCTTGGTATTGTTCTTTCTGTTGATGGCGAAATTCTAAAGACTAATAATACGTTTCTAGAAATGTTGGGATATAATGAGAAGGAACTTAAAAATGTTTCTTTCAAGTCCATATCTCAACCTGAAAAAGTTAAGGGAGGTATATATTCTATTGATGAAATGTGTGCTGGCAAACTAGATAAGTTTACAGAAGTATGGAGATTCAATAAAAAAGATGGTACTACTATTATGGGCAAGACTATGATGTCCGCTATACATGATGACCATAGAAAAACCGATTATCAAGTAGCAATTATAGAAGATATTTCTCATCAATTAGAAGCTGATAGAAAACTTAAGGCATCTGAAAATAGATTATCAGCATTAATTTCTAATTTACAAACTGGGGTGCTCTTAGAAGATGAGAATGGTAAAGTGGCATTGACCAACCAAATGTTCTGTAATATTTTCAATATTAAAAATACTCCTAAAAATCTTATTGGAGTTGACTGTGAAGAATCTGAAAAAGAGAATAAAAAGCTCTTTAAAAATCCCGATAACTTTGTAACTAGAATTGAAGAAATTCTAGCAAAGAAAGAACCTGTATTGGCAGATGAGTTAGAAATGTTAGATGGTAGGGTCTTGGCAAGAGATTT
The DNA here is from genome assembly GCF_000688315.1 of Maribacter sp. Hel_I_7. Lineage (NCBI taxonomy): Bacteria > Pseudomonadati > Bacteroidota > Flavobacteriia > Flavobacteriales > Flavobacteriaceae > Maribacter > Maribacter sp. Hel_I_7. The sequence continues at coordinate 198,112 of NZ_JHZW01000001.1, forward strand.
TATTCCTATTGATAATGATGGCGACTATAAAGGTCACTTATGGGCTTACCATGATATTACAATAAGCAAGAATTACAGAAAAAATTTAGAAGCCCAACGAGAAAAATATGGTAGTATAATAGCTAACATGAATTTAGGTTTGGTTGAGGTTGATAATGACGATATTATACAGATGGTCAACCAAAGTTTTTGTAATATGAGCGGCTATGAAAGCAAATATCTTATAGGTAAAGTTGCTTCTAAAGTTGTTAGATTCAAAGATGGTGGCATTATTGAAAAGAAGAATAAAAATAGACTCGGCGGTATATCAGAATCTTATGAAGTAGAAGTCGTAGATAAAAATGATAATGTAAAACATTGGCTAATTAGTGGCGCACCTAGATATGATGATACAGGTTCGGTAATTGGATCTATAGGCATACATTTAGATATAACTGATCAAAAGGAGTTAGAGCTTCAAAAAGAAAGATTACTTAAAGATTTAGAAAATAGTAATCAAGGTCTACAAGAGTATGCGCATATAGTTTCTCATGACCTTAAATCACCATTAAGAAGTATTAGTGCATTGGCTACTTGGTTAAGCGATGATTACAAAGATGTATTAGATGAAAGTGGACGACAAAATCTTGATCTCATGCAAGAGAAAGTTGCATCTATGGATAAATTAATTCACGGTATTCTAGAATATTCAACTGCCAATAGCTCAGCTCTAGATGATTCTAAAGTAAATTTAAATGAAGTCATTACAGATATAGGTGAAACTATATATATACCTGAACACGTAAAATTGGTGATACCTAAACCACTACCAACTATTATGGCAGATAGAATTAAGGTTCATCAGGTTTTTCAAAATATTATTGGTAATGCCGTGGTACATATAGAAAGGGAAGAAGGACTTGTAGAAGTTCTCTGTAAAGATGATGGAGAATTCTGGCAGTTTACTATTAGCGATAATGGAGTAGGTATACCAGAAGAATATCATAAAAAGATTTTTGATATATTTCAATCTATCGGAAATAATGAAAGATCTACAGGTATAGGACTTTCTATAGTGAAGAAAATTGTTGATCGCTACCAAGGTAACGTGTGGGTAGATAGTGTAGTAGGGGAAGGTACCCAATTTCATTTTACTATAAAGAAGCACCATAATTAATATATCTATAAATGAAAATAGTTCAGGCGATAAAAGAACCTAACAAACCTTTTAAACTCAATAATTCTGTTGCGTTAAAAGAGCCGTTGGTATTAGTTTTTGGTAATAGATATTTATTGGAAAGTGATCAAATTTATGCAGAGGTTAGAGAAATGTTTCCCAACGGACATATTGTATTTGGCACTACATCTGGTGAGATTATAGATAATACCGTTCTTGATAACTGTGTTGTATTAACTGCAATTGAATTTGAAAAAAGTTCAATTTTAGTGAAAAGAAGTAATGTTGACGATTTTAATAACGATGATGAAAAATTAGGGAAGAGCCTTATGGCCGAATTCCCAAGTGAAAATTTAAGGCACCTATTCGTTATATCTGAAGGTAGTACCGTAAATGGTAGTGCACTTATTGCAGGAATTGAACATTTAGGAAACATCAGTTTTGGACTTTCTGGCGGACTTTGTGGTGATGATGATCGTTTTGAGCGAACATTGGCTTCCTATAACGAGAACCCTAAAGAAGGTGAAATTATAGCTATTGGTTTTTATGGCGAAACCTTAGAAATTACTAGTTCTAATTATGGTGGGTGGACAACTTTTGGACCCGAACGTATAATAACCAAATCTAATGGTAATGTACTTTATGAGTTAGATGGTAAACCGGCATTAGATTTATATAAAACCTATTTAGGTGAAAAAGCAAAAGAGTTGCCTAAGTCAGCTTTACTATATCCTTTGAGCGTAAAAGCAACACAAGATTCAGAAGCATTGGTGCGTACTATTCTTAATATAGATGAGGTAGAGAATACTATGACACTTGCAGGCGATGTTCCAGAAGGGGCTAGAGTGCAATTAATGATGTCATCTGTAGATGATATTGTAAATGGTGCTTTTCATGCAGCAGAATTAGCTATAAAGGATAGAAAGAACCCTCCAGAGCTTGCATTATTAATTAGTTGCATTGGTAGAAAACTGGTAATGGATCAAAGAACGGAAGAAGAAATAGAAGAGGTAAAAGCCGTAATAGGTGATGATACCGTAATTGGCGGGTTTTATTCCTATGGAGAAATGGCTCCGTTTAGTGGTCAAGATAGTTGTAAACTACATAACCAGACCATGACTTTAACCTTATTTAGCGAATAATGCATTCACTATTAAAAAGACAGATTCGAAAATATTTACCTGATGATCTAGAATCAAATCCGGAAATGGATAAGTTTTTAGAGGCAATAGAAAAATCGTATGAAAATTACGATGATAAATTTTCTATGCTTCATAGGGCTTCGACAATTAGCTCTGATGAACTTTTTGAAGCAAATAAGAAATTGCAGAAAGAAGCAGAGCAGCAAAAGAATATTTTAAATTCATTAGAAAACGCCATTCGTAGTTTAACAGACAATTTAAACGAAGAGCAATTATTTGGTCAGAATATACAAGATGAGTTTAATGCAGAACATCTGGCGGGTTACATAAGTAATTTAGCTTCTCAGTTTTCTCAGATGACAGTTGAAAAAGATAAACTCCTAATCAGCTTAGAAAACCAAAATGAGTCTTTAAATAATTATGCGCAAATGGTATCGCATGATTTAAAATCACCTATTAGAAACATTAATGCTTTAATGAGTTGGATCATACAAGATGAGAAAGACAAATTCTCTGACACCAGTAAAGAGAATTGCTCGTTAATATCTCAAAACCTGTCAAAGATGGATAAGCTTATTTCGGGTATACTAAGCCATGCTACATTAGGTGAAACAGAGGAGTTTAAGGTTTCGTTTAATTTAATAGATAGTTTAAAAGATATAGAACGCACAATTTATGTTCCAGATAATATAATATTTGAGTATCCTAAAGAGTTACCACAGATGGTTTTTGAAAAATCACGTTTAGAGCAATTGTTCATGAACTTGTTTACAAATGCTATTACGGCGACAGAAAATGTAAAAAAAGGAGTAATTAAAATTCGCTACGAACCAGATGAAGTGTATTGGAAATTTAGTGTTTCCGATAATGGTAAAGGAATTGCGGTTAAACATCAAAAAGGGATTTTTGAAATGTTTAAAAAATTAGAAACAGCAAATAATGCAACCGGAATAGGACTTGCAATTGTTAAGAAAATTGCAGTTCTTTATGAAGGTGATGTATGGTTGGAGTCAGAAGAAAATGTAGGTACTACATTTTTTATAACTTTAAAAAAGAATTTATGATAGATCAACCTAACCTTAATTATGTAAATGAACTTGCCGGGGACGATGTTGAATTTAGAGGTCAATTCATCGATATAATTAAAAACGAGTTCCCCCTAGAAAAAGAAGAGTATTTTGGTCATGTGTCTAATGCTAGAGTAAAAGAAACAGCCGAAATAGTACATAAATTAAAACACAAATTCAATATTCTGGGCATGGAAAATTCCTATAAGTTGGCTGTTGTTTACGAAATGGAATTATTAGAAGGTAAGCACGATAGCCAATCTAAATTCAATGAGATTTTAGAGACTATTGAAGAATATATTAAAACCATATAAATGAACTGTATTATTATTGATGATGAAGCTATGGCAAGGGCAATTGTTAGACAATTGTGTTCTAAAATACCAGAGCTTGATGTCATTGAAGAATTTGATAATGCCATATCTGCAATTAAATTTCTAAATCAACAGGATATAGATGTCATATTTTTAGATATTCATATGCCTGGTTTTAGTGGCGTTGATTTTGTACAGACACTTAAAAATCCGCCAAAAATTGTTCTAACTACTTCAGATACAGATTTTGCTATTGCAGCCTATGAATACGAATGTATTGTTGATTATTTGGTAAAGCCTATAACCCAAGAAAGGTTTGAAAAGAGTATTGCCAAAATTTCTAGTATTTCTAACCAAAGGCCACAAGCTAAAGTAGAATCTAAACAAGATGCTGTAGAGGGTGAAGATTTGTATATTAATATTGATAGAAGATTAATAAAGCTTAAGCTCCAAGATATTTTAGTGATAGAGGCTAAAGGTGATTATATTGATGTTAAAACAGAAAAAGAGGAATATAGAGTGCATACGACCTTAAAGAAAATTAAGGAAAAGCTACCTGAGAAACTATTTCTACAGATACACCGGTCGTATATAATTAATTTTACTAAAATTGTAGATATTGAGGATAATAGCGTTTTGATTGCGAAAAATGTAGTTCCTATAAGCCGATCTAATCGTCCAGAATTAATGAGACGATTAAACCTACTATAGCAATCAAATTATACTACCAATTTTCGTGGTAAATTTTTGTAAAGATTTCTGCTAACTGAACCTTATTTACAGGCTTAATAACATAACCTGTTAAATCTTCAAAGTCAGAGGCTCTTTTAATATCACTATCACGCATAGAAGAACTCACCATATAGATATTTACGTCGTTTTGAATTTTGTCCTTAAGTTTTTTAAACTCGTTTAAAAATCCCCATCCATCTAAGAATGGCATGTTAATGTCTAAGAAAATGACTTCAGGAAGATCAATCTTTTCTTCGGTACATTTAGAAATATATTCAACAGCTTGTTCTCCATCTGTAAATGTACTTACCACCAAATCTTTCGATAATTGATGAATGGTCTTTTCCATTATATATAAATACAGTTCGTCATCATCTACGAGTAAAATATTTGGTTTTGTAATCATTTTAAAATATTAGTTTAAACGTGGTTCCTACTCCTTCTTTGCTATTAATTGTTATGGTTGCGTTGAGCGCGTCTAGTTGAGATTTTACCAGAAATAGTCCCATACCTTTGCCAGAAATATTTCTATGAAATCTTTTGTAGAGCTTAAATACGTTGTCACCATGGCGTTCCATATTCAACCCAATACCATTATCCCTTACATATAAGACTTTGTGCTTGTTTTCTATTGCAGATTTAAATTCTATGTATGACGCAACATTGTCTCTTTTGTATTTTATAGAATTTGAAATAAAGTTGTGAACGATGCTTTGCATATAAAATTTTGAATATGAAATATGATCCCAGGTATCTAAGTTTATCAATACTTCAAATCCGGTATCATCTAACAGAGTTTCGGTAAATTCATTTTTAACTTCAAGTATTAGTTTCTTAAGGTCTATATCTTCAATTTTAACTTCTTGGTTATCCAAAATAGACACATAGTCATTAATATCTTCAGTAAGGTGAGTAATACTTTTTGCTATTTGATCAAGTTTAGGGAGAAGCTGATTGAGTATCTCTGGATTCTTTTCTTTTTGTATCATATCGACGATTACCGACATGCTAGTTACAGGTGAACGCAAGTTGTGAGAAATTAAATAATTGAAATCACTTAACTGTTTGTTTCTTATTTCCAAACTGTTATTCATTTCATTGACCATTACATTGTTCTCTTCTAATAAATCACTGTTTCTAGTCAGCATTATATTCTTACTTTCAAGTTCTTTATAGAACAATTCTTTTTGAGTTTTCTTTTTTTGAAAAACATAGCATAAAGCTAGTAAGCCTACAATAGCTATTACGTTGAACGTAATTAAACTATCATACAATGGTTCTAGGTATTTTTTTAAAAGTCTTGGCGGTATCTCAATAATCATATACCAATTAGATGGTGTAATGATTTCTGAAGGCGGTTTTGATATTGACCCAAACGAATTTTTCGTTCCATTTAGAATTACAGGTTGCATTCGCCATATATGGTCATTATCTATAATTGTGCTGTCTTTTGTAATTCCTTTTATGCTGGTAATTAATTTATTGGGAAATATGTTATCAACTCTGCCGGTTTCATAAGGTAAATCTTCTTCATGTAAGCTAGAGCTAATTAATCTATGATTCTCGTCTAATAAATAAAGTTCTGTATCGGCAACTTTAGATTTTAGTTGGTCTAGTACTCTTTTCATTTTAAAATTAATAACCACTAAACCTATTCTGGTTTCCGTAGTATCATAAATTGGCGCAACGGCTCTAATTACGGGTTTATTGGGTTTTTCAATAATTCCATGCTCCCTATTAAGGCTTATTTGTGATAGGTATAATTGATCTTTATTCAATGCTAGCCCTTCCTTTACATACTGTTGGTTTTCTTTATTCTGTAAATTGCCAATGGTAATGGAATCTGCGTTATTACGAACGGCTCTATATAGCTCTTGTCCTTTAAGGTCTATAAAACGAAACTGATCATAATCTGTTATTTCTTTAATCAATTCAATATATCGATCCATAAAAGCAGTATGCTTTCCTATAGGATCAAAATTTACCGGATATTCTAAGTTTGCCCAATAATGGGTATCTGCAAGTAAGGCATTACATTGCTCTAAAAAGTATTTTTTTTTAATTTCAACATCCCGTTTCTGAAACTCAGATAACGTATTTATTTGCTTTGTCTTTTGAGAGGCAAAGACATATAAAGAAAGGGCTACCAACGGAAGGTAAAGCCCTATAAACATTTTCAAAATTCTTTTCCACATATAAACTCAATTAGAGTCTCATTTTCAATAATAATTCTACAATGGGGGAATTTTGTATCCTTACGCTAAAATAGGTAAAATTCTTACAAATTATTATCTTTTATTTATAATTAGGCTGATAAAACCAGTGATTAGCATTAAATAATATAAATTTTTGTAAGATATTTTATATTAGATATTACCATATAGCACTTAGAGTGATTTTTAGGTATAGTTATACCTAGAATTGAAAAATTAAATTGCAGTAATTGGGACTATTTTTCTGCTGTTTAATCTAGGTTTAAGCTTTTATAAAAAAGTGGTTTCTTTAGAAATAACCATTTCGCTTTTACACCTATTTCGGTAAACTCGAATCCGGCTGCTGTTGCAGAGGCAATATTACTGTACTTACCATAAATATTTAAGCTAAAACGTTTAGAAAACTGTCGTTGCACAGAAGCTTCAGCCCTAAAAATGGCAGTTTTATCATCATCCTCTACTTGCTGTATACCAGTTGCAGCACTAGCCATGTAAGTTGTTTTTTCTGAGATGTTACCACGTATGTCTGCAAATATTTCAACTGCTTTGTACACTTCTGGACTAAAATATATGGTAGGTAGTTGATCTTTAAAAGTAATATACTGGAAGTTTACACCCATTTTCAACGCAGGTTTACGCAGCACATTATAATATAATGAGGTAAATAATAACTTTCTAACGTTATCATCACTCTGTTGGGTGTGCATAAGTTGTGTATACCAACCAAAATTCACATTTGTACCAAGGTTATAATTAAGTCCGTAATGGTTTTGTACAATTTCACGTTCTATTAATTCAGCATTAAAACTTTGTACCTCTCGTTGGTACCCAAGTGTTAAGTTTTGCAATTTAAAGGGTTGCATATCTAACTTAATATCTAAAACTGGTTGTGTATATGCTTCGTCTAAAAACCTAGAGTTGTTTAAACCGATAACCGTTTTTAAAACAGTTTTAGGAAATAATTTGTATTGTAATCCGGCCAATAATACATGAGAGGTTGCTTTATTATCGGTTACACTATTTTCTGTATTTCGAAAAAAGTAAGAAACCGTAGTTCTAAATTTTGTACTAAAAGGTACATCAACGGTAGTGTTGGTGAAAAATGCCACATTATTACCGTTGTCAAAAGTATAGGCTGCATGTTCCTCAATTGTAGGGGTATGCATTAAATTCAGTTTTTCTATAAAACCTTTGGCATCCTTCTGATTTTTATAAAATTTTAAAGTTGAGTTTGCCATATTATAGGCAGGAATAATTCTGTCAGAAGCGAATAATGCATTTGCCTTACCTAAATTTCCATCAAAAGAAGCACTGTCGTTTACTAATATTCTATCATAACTTTCAACGCTAGACTTAGCATCTCCTGTGTATAAACCTAATGTAGCTTTTAAAGCTAAAATCCAATTTTTATTTGGGTTATGTGTCTCTAGGCTATCAATCTTATTCTTTGCAGAAATAAATTTTCTATTCCATATTAATGCCTGTACATAACGATCGTAAGTACTAGCTGTCAATGCCTCGTCATCAATTTTTGCAACTTTTCTAATAGCGCTTTTAGATATTTCTAAAGCTTCTTTATTATTTTCATCTATATGTTCTGCTAGCGCAATACCATTTAATGCGGTAATAGAATCTTTGGGTGTAGTTGCATATCTAATATAGATATCCTTTGCTTTATCGGCTTCTTTAACAATAAGGTATAAATTAGCCAAGTTGATCAAAACATCTTTATCTTCTGGGAAATCCTCAAATATTTTCTTTAATGTCTGTTCACCTTTACCATATTGTTGGTTGTTTACAAAATCGTTGGCATAACCTAATCTCATAAACTTTCTAGAGATTTTTGCACTCGTGTTTTCTGGTTGTAATTGAATAGCTTTTTCAACCCAGCTTAACGCTAATTTGTATTCTTTTAGATTACTTAAGGTGTTGGCGTACCCTAAAACTGCACCAAATTTTGTTGGATATTTTTCTACTAGATCTGCATATAATGGTTTGGCTTGCTCATATTTTTTAGCCCATAGGTATGACTCGTTATAATTTATTAATATCTCAAAATCACCTGGATACTCTTTTAAAAGCTCAGAAAATAAGTTAGTAGCTTTTTGCGGTTCTCCACTTAAGCCAACTGCACGTCCAAAACAAAGTTTTGCTGTTTTATTATCAGGGTCGGTTTTAAGGTATTCTTGAAAAAAAAGTTCAGCTTCTTGAAACTCTCCTTTTTCCAATAAACCAAAGCCTTTGGTCATATCAGATTGTGCCCTTAATAATGAAGTGGTGAATAAAAAAAGGAATATTACTTTGCGAATCATTTAAAAGTCAGATTAATACTACAAATACCTAACGGTAATTATTGCAATTTATTTGTCATAATTAATATTGTAAAGATAAAATTGCCTTCTCCGTAACGGAAGTAAGATAATTGCCATTCATCTATAGTAATTGGTCACCTACCTAAATGCCTATTAAATTAACGCTAGCCTTCATGATATTTGAGGTATAACCAAGTCAATGTTTAGACTCTAAAAAACATAATCATGACGGCAATTAAATTAGTATTCAATAAAGTTTCTCCCGAAAAATTATTTATGGGGAGTGTATTGGTCGTTAATGGTGGTAATTATCTCTATAACCTTATATTAGGTAGATTGCTTGGTCCGGCAGCATATAGTGACGCTGCTTTACTTATTACGTTATTACTTGTACTATCTTTTTTAGGAATGACATTTCAACTTGCCACGGCAAAATTCGCAATCTTATTTACTGGTGATAATTGGGTTGCTTTTAAGCAACTTTTATATACTTATGCTTTAGGTTTTGGAACCCTAATAGGTGTTTTACTTTTTGCCTTTTCGGGGCACCTACAAACTTTATTTCATACAGAATCTGACTTGCTGTTTAAAACTTTTGCCGTATCGGTACCGTTATATTTTTTTATGTCTGTAAACAGAGGAAGGTACCAAGGAAAGCAAGACTACCAAAAATTATCAATTACTTACCAAACTGAAATGTGGAGTAGGTTAATATTGACTTTAGCACTTTTATGGATAGTACCTACTACACCAGCTTTCTTAGTTTCATTAGGTATTGTTCTTTCTTTTGTATTTGGACTGATACCTACTAATTTTAGTATAAAAAATTTAAAAAAGAAAGTCTCTTTATCTAAGGAGAATAAACGAAAAGTCATCAGTTTTATAGTATTGACAGCTTGCTACGAGCTTACCCAAATAATAATTAATAATAGCGATGTACTTTTAGTGAAGCATTATTTTGACACTGTAAATGCAGGGCTTTATGCTTCATTGGCCATGATTGGTCGTGTGGTATATTTTGTGGCTTGGATGTTTGTTATGCTATTGTTACCCGCTGTGGTTCAAAAACAGAAAGATGGTGAAGCAACCGCACCAATATTAATAAAGTATGTAAGCTATGTGGCCGTATTGGCAATTTCTATAATTTTCTGCTGTGCCGTTTTTCCAACATTAATTATTCAATTAATGTTTGGCGACGCCTATATTTCTATGGCGCCATTATTATGGCAGTATGCACTTGCTACCTCTTTGTTTGCCATCTCTAATATATTTGCATATTACTTTTTATCATTAGATCAGTACGTGCCTGTTATTCTATCTGGTGTTCTAGGAATTTCACAAATAATCATGATTATTTTCTTTCATAGTTCATTGTATATGGTAGTTCAAGTTCAAATCATAGCAATGGTAGCCTTGTTAGTTGCTCAACTGCTTTACTTTACCACTAATAATATTCTGAACAAGACCATATAACCCTTTTGTATTAAAAAAATATAATCCAAAAGAAATCTCGCACTTTAAGATTCAAATCTAAATAGATGAATAGTGTATTGAAATTAATGTTGGCTATAATGGTGTGTATAGTTGAATTTTTGGCTTACCGAATGTTTAATTCCATTCATCTACAGTAAATCTTCATCCACCTAAAATAGCCTAAAAAAACTTCTTCTTAGTTGGATATTTGTATCAGAAATAACCCAAATAGTATTTAAACCTTAACCTATGAAGCTTGCTATTGTAACTGCTTATCCCCCAAGTAAAGTGACCTTAACCGAATACGGATACCACTTAGTAAAACATTTTAGACTCCAAAAAGAAGTAACAGAAATAATATTAATTACCGACAAGACTGATGGAGAGAAAGATCTTAATTTTAATGAAGATGGATGTAAGATTACGGTAAAAGAATGTTGGAGTTTTAATGACTACACTAACCTATTTAAAATTAAACGTGTAATTACAGAAACTAAACCAGATGCAGTGCTTTTTAACTTACAGTTCTTAAAATTTGGAGATAAAAAGATACCAGCGGCACTTGGTTTAATGCTACCATTAATGTGCAAATTAAAGGGTATACCAACTATTTCGTTATTGCATAATATTTTGGAACAAGTAGATTTAGAAAATGCCGGTATTACTTCTAATAAATTGATGCAAAAGGTTTACGGCACAATTGGTAATATGTTGACCAGGTTTGTATTGGCTTCAGATGTTGTAGCGGTAACTATAAGTAAATATCAGACTATACTAGAAGACAAATATGTGTCTAGAAATGTAGCAGTTATTCCACACGGTTCTTTTGAAACTCCGCCAGAACCTGTCTATAAATTGCCCGTAGGACCAAAGAAAGTTATGGCTTTTGGAAAGTTTGGTACCTATAAAAAGGTAGAGATTATGATTGAGGCTATTGAATTGATTAGAAAACGTAGCAATGAGGATATTGAAATAGTAATTGCGGGTACAGATAGTCCCAATACCCCTGGTTATTTAGCTGGTATTAAAAAGAAATATGCGCATGTAGAACAATTACATTTTACAGGTTATGTTGCAGAAGAAGATGTACCGGTAATTTTTGGTGAAAGTGTCGTGGTTGTTTTTCCATATACATCTACTACGGGTAGTTCCGGTGTTCTTCACCAAGCTGGTAGTTACGGTAAAGCGGTTGCATTACCAGATTTGGGAGACTTAAGTATTTTGGTAAAGGAAGAAGGTTATAAAGGTGAATTTTTTGAACCAGAAAGTGCTGAGTCTTTGGCAGATGCTATTGAAAATATTCTGGCACATGATTCATACAGAATCTATTTAGCTAAAGCAAATTACAGAGCAGCTTGTTCATTGCCTATGTCAGATATTACAAAAATGTATGTTGAGTATTTTAAAGTATTACAAATAGCAAAATCCAAAGGGTTCATTTTAGATGTACCTACGATAGAAAAAGAATTAACGATATAAACTTTTTGGTTAGGTTTAGTGAAAGAGGGGGTAGTGTGGTTAGCTACTCCCTTTTTATTTATTTAAGTTTAATTTCAAAACCAAATTCCATCTAAATTCTTACAATTATTATTTTCATTTGTTGCAGTTATGGTAGTATGTAAATCAGTCAGTTATATTTTAATTAAAAAAAATTATTTTGATTTTATTTTCATAATACTTACAATTTTTATAAAATAATACGTTATATGTAAGTTAAATCTTACTAGCATAAAACCATGAAAATACTAACTATTGATGATCAACAACTGATTTTATTATCGGTTGAAAAGCGACTTACTGAATTGGGTTATGATGTAATGACAGCCAATTCGGGTAAAAAAGGTATAGAAATATATGATGCTTTTGAGCCAGATTTGGTTCTTGTAGATATAAATATGCCAGATATCTCTGGTCTTGATGTGGTTAAACACATTAAAGAGATTAATAATAAAAATACCCCTGTTTTAATAATGTCAGGTAATACTGATGAGACTATAATTATGGATGGCTTTACTCTGGGCATCGATGATTATATGAAAAAACCTGTGAGCTTATCTGAAATGGCAGCTCGTATTAAAAGGTTAATTGGCGCTCCTGTCGTTCAAGGAGGTGAAACAGTTTCAGGTAATGCTAGAATGCTCCAAAAAAACTGTGTTGGTGTTGTTATACCTTGTTATAACGAAGAAGAACGCCTTTTAGGTAAAGAGTTTAGAGATTTTGCACATAGTAATCTAGGGTATCATCTTTGTTTTGTAAACGATGGTAGTACAGATAAAACTTTAGAAGTTCTTGAAGAACTGAAAAAAGGAAACGAAAGCAATATTAGTATCTATAATTGCGAGAAAAATGGTGGTAAGGCCGAAGCTGTTCGCAAAGGTATGCTACACATGGCAAAAGATAGTCAACTAGACTATATAGGCTTTTTAGATGCCGATTTATCTACTGATTTTAGAGATTTTGATGATTTAGTGGAAACGTTGGATCAATCTAATTTTAAAATAGTAAGTGGTTCTAGAATGAGTAGAATGGGAGCGGATATTACTAAAGAGTCTGCCCGTAAGATTATTAGTATGACTATTAATCTTATTATTAGAACCATTTTAAGAATGCCTTTTAATGATACACAATGTGGTGCAAAAGTTATGGACCGCTCAGTAGTTCCGTTACTTTTTGAAAAAAAATTCATAACGAAGTGGCTTTTTGATGTGGAGATGTTCATTAGAATGAGAAAGCATTATGGTAAAGTCGAAGCCAAAAAGCTTATTTGTGAGCAACCATTAAAACGTTGGATTCATGCAGATGGATCAAAACTATCAATGAAAGACTCTGTAAAGATTGTTGGTCAATTGGCAAAAATCGCCTATGTATACAGATAAATTAATTTCTCCCAAACCCCCGAAAACCCTATCAAAATCATGTCGGCAATAAGATTAGCAATTAAGCGAATTTCCCCTAAACAATTGTTTATGGGTAGTGCGTTGCTGGTAAATGGTGGTAATTATTTATACAATTTACTTTTAGGTAGACTTTTAGGTCCCGAAGCTTTTGCAGATGCGGCATTATTGGTAACCTTATTATTAGTGTTATCTTTTGTAGGCATGACCTTTCAATTAGCGACTACAAAATTTGCGGTGCTATTTTCGGATGAAACCTGGGTGGCATTTAAGAATACCATGTATAGATATGCATTGGTATTTGGTGTCTTTACAGGTATCCTCGTACTCGTTTTTTCAAAAAATCTACAAGCGCTATTTAATACGCAAAATCATTATATGTTTATGATTTTTGCTGTCGCTATTCCGCTATACTTTGTTATGAGCGTTAATAGGGGAAGATTTCAGGGAAAGCATGATTTTGGAAAATTAGCGGGCACATACCAAACGGAAATGTGGAGTAGGTTACTGCTTACTTTTGCGCTATTATTATTGGTGCCCTTTGAACCGGGTGTTTTAATTGCTGTAGGTATCGCTGTGTCGTTTATTTTTGGTCTTTTTCCTTCAGATTTTAAGGGAGTTCAACTATTTTCTAAAAGTAAGTTGGCTTCTGTAGATTTAAGACAAGTCTGGATTTTTATTGGCTTAACTGCTGGTTATGAACTTACACAGATTATCATTAACAATAGTGATATTCTATTGGTAAAGCATTATTTCAATGATAAGAATGCGGGTTTATATTCATCTCTAGCATTAATTGGTAGAGTAGTGTATTTTGTAGCTTGGATGTTTGTAATGCTACTTATGCCAACTGTAATACAAAAACAAAAGGATGGCGAGGCAACTGCACCCGTACTTTTTAAGTATGTGTTCTTTATTGGTGGCTTATCGACCTTTATAGTTTTTGTATGCTTTCTGTTTCCGAATTTGATCATTACGTTAATGTTCGGTGATGCATATTTGTCTATTGCACATTTACTTTGGAAATATGCTTTGGCGACATCACTATTCGCAGTCTCTAATATTTTTGCATACTACTTTCTGTCCTTAAATCAATATTCGCCTGTAATATTATCCGGTTTATTAGGGTTTTCTCAGGTGGCACTAATCATGTTATATCATGAGAATTTAGAAACCGTAGTACATATGCAAATAATTGCCATGGTGATACTATTGGTAGCACAACTATTATTTTTCATCATTAAGAATAAGAAAGATTCATCAGCCTTAAAAAAGCAAAATAATTTGGTCTAGCACTGCTTTTCCAAAACAAAATAACCCTGTATACTAAAATTTAGTTCAAATGAAATTAGCAATCGTAACCGCCTATCCGCCCAGTAAAGTAACTTTAACAGAGTACGGTTATTACTTGGTAAAACACTTTAGACTTCAAGAAGAAGTGACCGAATTAATTTTGATTACCGATCGAACCGATGAACCTAAAGATTTAAACTTTGAAGAAAACGGTTGTAAGATTACGGTAAAGGAATGTTGGAGCTTTAACAGCTACAATAATATCTTTAGTATTAGCAAGACCATTTCGCAAACAAAGCCAGATGCCGTATTATTCAATCTTCAGTTTTTAAAATTCGGAGATAAGAAAATACCGGCGGCACTAGGGCTAATGCTTCCATTTATTTGTAAAACAAAAGGGATACCAACAATTTCATTGTTACATAATATTCTTGAACAAGTAGATTTGGAGAATGCTGGTTTTACCAAAAATAAAGCATTACAGAGCATCTACAATTTTATAGGAACTACATTGACCAAATTTGTTTTAGCTTCAGATATACTTGCAGTAACTATTAGTAAATATGTTACTACGTTAGAAGAAAAATATAAGGTTAAAAATGTTGCGTTAATACCGCATGGCGCTTTTGAAACTCCGCCAGAACCAGATTTTAAACTTCCGGCTGGTCCAAAACAGGTGATGGCTTTCGGTAAATTCGGTACGTACAAAAAAGTAGAAATACTTATTGAAGCCGTAGAAGAAATTAGAGCTCGAACCAATGAAGATTTAGAAATCGTTATTGCAGGTACAGATAGCCCTAATACCCCTGGTTACTTAGAAGAAATGAAACAAAAATATAGCCATGTACCTCAAATTAGATACACAGGTTATGTAGCAGAAGAAGATGTGCCTAAAATATTTGGAGAAAGCGCAGTTACTGTTTTTCCTTATACTTCTACTACGGGCAGTTCTGGTGTATTGCACCAAGCTGGTAGTTATGGTAACGCTGTTGCCTTACCGGATTTAGGAGATCTTAGTGTTCTAGTAAAAGAGGAAGGCTATACCGGAGAGTTCTTTGATGCTCACAGTACTTCGTCTTTGGCAGATGCTATTGAAAAAATTATTACAGACGATGCCTATAGAATACAATTGGCAAAACAAAATTATAAAGCAGCTTGCTCTTTACCAATGTCTACAATTACACAAATGTATATAGATTACTTTAAGGCAATCCAAAAATCAAAAGAAACTGGTTTCAATATTGATATATCAACTATGGAGAAGAAATTGGTTCATTAAGAATTGATATGGTTAGTATGAAAGGGCTGGTTTTTAACCAGCCTTTTTTATTTAAAATACTAATGCCCTATTCTTGATTTTGAAGTAAGTTTAAATAAAACTTTTTTCAATTATTCTATTTTTTAATTATTAATTCTGAATATGCAGGTTTCTTATTACCTAAGGTATCTAAGCAACCAAAGTAATGTTGTTTTTTAGTTTTCCAGGGTAGGCTACCTGCTACAGAGGTAGGTACTTTTTTAAAGTCATATAAAGTCCAAAACATATAGGGAATATTGTTATCCTTCAATATTGGTTGAATTTCTTTATAATAATCTTGTTGCCCCTCTTCATTTGCACCCCTATATAAGTTCCATGCGCCTTTGTAGGAAGACATACCATATTCTTGAAGCACTATAGGTTTATCGCTTATTGCAGCTTTAAGCGTATCATGTGCTTTTTTAAAATCTTCGATATCTCTGTAATAGTGATAGGAAACAAAATCAACTTCATCTCCAAGTTCTATAGCCGCTTCTGGTGAAGACCAACCTATGGAAACTGGGTGGTTTTTATCCCATTTTTTTAAATTTTCGATCATTTGTTCCAACCAAGACAAAACGCGTTGTTTCCCTCTAGAGTCAAAATCTAAATCTGGTTCGTTTTTTATATCCCATCCCAAAAGGGCAGGATGATCTTTTACGGCATTTACAATACTCTCTGCATGTCTGTGGGTAAGTGTCCAATTAGAAACATCATAATCACCATAAAAGTCGAATAACGTAATTACTACGTCTAATTCATTTTTTGCTGCGGTATCTAATAAGGTTTTAAGAAGGTTGAGTTTTTTATAATCTACACGGCTTTTTCCGAAATCTTCATACTGTATAAATACACGAATTGTATTTAGACCCATATTCTGAATGATCTTAAAATCCAAATCAATTATACTATCGTTAAATGTTTTCCCGAAGGTATCCCATGGAGAATCTTTTGGGTAGTAATTAATACCTTTTATGTTTTCAATTTTTTTAAGTTTATCCTTTATGTTTCTTGGTGCTATTGTAGCTGTATCTGCTGGTGCAGGTATTTCTTTTAAGTGTCTAATACGCCAAAAACCATCCTCTAAAAGCATCATTACTTGGTAGCTGGTAGTATCTTTTTCTTTGCTGAGTAGCGTTTCACCTTCATAAATTTCTTGGTATTCTTCAACATTATAATCTTTGAATACCACCATGGTGCCATCTGCGGTATAAAAATCTAAAGAAGAGTTATGGTTTAATGTAGTGCGTTTGTACCAGTGATTGTTCTTTTTATTTAAATCTATATTATCATACAATCGTACCCTTGCGCTATCAGTATAAAAATCTTCTATACCGTAAGGATCATTTTTTTTATATGCGATATTACGAACATGCCAAGCATTCATATAATCGTTCGTGATTTCTCCTAAGGCTTGTTCCTCCATTTGGCGACCTGGATTATCTAAATTTGACCATTTTAAACTTGGCATATACACATCTTCCATTGGGACTTCTAAATGCAACATAGAAGTTTTGTCCGCACCTGTATTCATAAATGCCCACGCAGCCCCAATTCCATATAAGACCAGTGCATTTATAGCTAAGAAAGTAACTATCAGCACAGTTCTGTATAATACCTTATTTAACTGTATCGCCATGTATATTCTTTGTAAATTCTTTAGTAATACCTGCAGCCTTTATTTTTAATATATAATCGCCTTCTTTAAGAAAATGTTCGCCTAAGAAAATATTACAAACTCCGTTTTTGGTCGTTGTTTTCTTAGATGTTATAAAAATACCTTCAGTGTCATAAATATCTAATTTTAATAAAAGACCATCAGGTATAAGCTGTTTCATAAAACTTTCAAACGGACCAATATCTATATTTCTATTTCCTTTAGAAAAATGCACAGGATAATCTTTTATTGCCGCTTTAAAAGTGTATTCTGTTATATTACTCTCTGCTGCCCCTGTAACAAAAGCCTGTATTTCCCATTTAGATGCTTTATCTGGATGTAACGTTTTAGCTTCGGCAATACCATTAATAGTTGTGCCTATAGTGTATAAATGAGTGTCATTTTCATTTTTTATTACAAAGGTTACAAGTGTACCATTGGTAACCATATTTCCGAATTCATCTTTTATGATATTAGATGTAAATGTGATGATTTGATTGCCATCAGCAAAGTCATGTGCACTAGAGCTACTTATGGTGAAATCTGTAGCATTAGAAGGGTAGACGATGGTTGCAAGCTCCTTAGAGGTAACCCCGTTACATTCTGATGACACCAAGATTCTGCCCGATTCTAATGTTGACCTAACATTGTAAAAGGCATATAAACTTTCGGTAATTATTTTTTGCTCTTCTATATTTTCTTGAAATTGATATTTAACGGTTACTTCCGTTCCGTCATCTAATGGGTTGTCATAAGCGTCTGTAGGTGATATGGTCAACATAGAAAAATCGTTGTTACCTGCAGTTACACTTCGTGGTCCAAAGTAAGATTCTATATACGTGGCCTTTGGGGGATTTGTGGCAATATCAAACTTTCCCTCTCGTAAAGTTTGACCATTTAGTAAAACCTTCCATCTACATGGACCCGCAATTCTTGTAAAGTTTTTTGGAATGTTAAAGATTGCGAGTTGGTCTTCTGTATTTTCTGGTGATAAAATGGCGTTTCCGTAGGCATTCTTTATTTGTAATTTTAGATTTTCTTTGAGCGCATCCGTCTTGAAAGATAAGGAAACGGCATCGCCAGCTACACTAGAAGTAATCTCGGAAACTGGCTCAATTTTAGGATAGTCAAATTCTTTTGGTTGTTCTTCTATTTTGTTAGAACAGCCAAGTGATATAAGACTTAAAATGATTAAAATTTTAATGCGCATATTATTTAGGATTACCTATATAACTGTTTATTTCAAATTTTATAAACTCATAACCTTTTCCTTTAAAAGGTTGTGTTTGTTTCTTCTCATGTATAACCTTTCTATTGGGGAATATTTTATCAGCTATCGCTTTGTTTGGTGAGCCATTAACGAAACAATTTTCTAGACTATTGCTAATGATTTCTAGACTATCTAAGTCTAAAGGTTTATAATTAAAAAATTGCTTTCGCTGTATACGAACACCTTCGGTTACAAATTTATGATCTACCCAAAGTAGTTGGCTATTGGCATCGTAATAAGAAATTATTAATTGAGGTATGGTAACCTCTTGTACCCCAGAGTTAAATAAAACACCATTAAAACCCTGTTCGTTATATTCCAAATCTTGTAAAGCTACATGTTTGTATAAATCTGTATTAGCAGTGTTGCCAGCAGATTGCAAGTTGAACTTTGTTGGTTGCTCCTCAAAACTTACCGGTGTAAATTGATCTGGATCAAATGTTGGTGGCAAGGTATCTTTCGTAGAGGACCAAGCTATACCTTCAAAGTTTATTTTAAATGTGGTGGTTTCCTTAGGCATTAATTTATGCTTAATTTGATGCTTGGCATTGTAATTGGCCAGCTCTTTATTATTGTCATTGTACAACGTTGCTTTTATAACAATATCTGCTGGTGTATTATCCACATTTTGTAGCTCACCAATTATACTGTACTGCCCTTTGTATTTCACCAATTTAGCCGATAGAATTTCTAAAACGGGTTGCTTTAAAACATCTTCGTGATAGGTCTCTTGGGTAGTGATTTTTCTTCTGCCGTGGTTATAATAGGTTGTGCTATTAGCCGTAAAAAGCTGATCTGGCGGAATATCGTTATCAACTTTTGAAGATTTTAGATACCACTTATTTTTCCTTTTTATAAGTTCATGATAGTCATTATTAAATACGTTTTCTAGCGGAGTAATCCATCGAGTGGCTACTTTTGCTTTTGCGCTATTTTCAGTTTCATCATAAATTTCAATTCCTAATGAATCTAGTTTTGCATACGAACTTAAAATACCATCTGTAACCGAAACCTCTAGCATATACTGTGCTATATCTATATTTTCTTCTGGGTCTAGATATGAATGAGCTCTAGAGAATTCCTTAAAATCCAATGCATCATAATAAGATTCCACCACATTGTTTGGAGATAGTTGCGTTACATTTTTTACATAAAAAATATACATACCGTATCCCATGCATATAAGGATACCTAATGCCCACCAATGAGAGAAGGTTAAAAGCTTAGAAGGAAACTTTTTGTACGGCAATTCTAATTTCATGAACGAATGTTCAGGAACTTTTTTAGACTTTAATAACCGTATCCAAATCATTTGAATATTTACAAAAATGGCTATTAATACCGTAAGCAATGGTATTACGCCCCACATAATTTTCATGATGGTGGGTACATCTTGCTTAGGCATAATTTGGGGTATGGGAGCAACATTTAATTTCTCCCAAACCATAATGCCATTTTCTAACTGTTGTAATCTTTGCCAACCACAATAATAAAGTATGGGGTCATAGAATTTATCATTGGAGAAAATGTACTTTAAATTATATTTTTCTGGTACGGTTAAAAACTGCTGTAATGAACCAATACCTTCTACACCTCTAAATTTAGAGTTTTCTATGCGTTCTATGGCTCTTGTGGTAAGTTCGGGTAATCTACGTGCAGAGTGATAATTTCCATCAACGGTCATTGCCCCAGTTTGCGCAGAAAGCCAAGCCATTTGATCACCAAAACCCAAGGGAAGATAACGCCAAGAATCATGAGAATCTGCTCCTAAAAAGTTAACTATGGGTAGCATTTTTATTTTTGCAGGTTGAGAGGGTCTAAAATATCCTAAGGTCATGGTAAAGAGAACCATAAACAGCATTCCTCCGGCAATTAATCCGCCTAAAACCCTATGATATACTCCTCCGAATTTTGTTTGTATTAAGGTTTTTAAATCACCTTCTACCATTCTGTAGGCAAATTCAGCAAATATGGGAAGTGCCATAATGGTAGCCCATAATGTAAATCTATCTAAGGTTAGGATATTAAATGCCATTTCACCTAACATTAAACGCGGAATAGGGGTAGTGCCACCAGTTCCTAATATGGTTAATAGTGCAAAAGATAATCCGAAGAACACATATCTTTTACTAAAATATCTGTAAAAGAAATAGGGTATGATAAACAGAAATACTCCCCACGGAATTATAAAAAATACGAGTCCAGATGAAGTTATTTCCAAGAAATTATCCCGAGATCCATGAGGTATGGCAACTTGGGTAATAGGGTTTCTTTTGGAGTTGTACCAATAAGGAAAAATACAGAATATTAATAAAAATATTGCCGTACCACCAAATTTGGCAATTCGCCAAAAGTGCTGAAGGGTAGTAGCCCAAAATACTTTAAATGTAAGCGCTTTATATGATGCTACTTTTTCTCTAGCTGCATCCATAACTGCCATACCCATTAATGGAGCTATAAAAAATACCATTCCAAATAGGGGAGTAACATGATGAGATGTAACCGTTACCGCTAACATAGTTGCCGATGTAATGAAATATCTAGTTTTACCTGTTTTGATATACAGGTATATTTCTGTCATGGCATGAAGTAATATAGATAATGCCGAAATACTAGGTAACTGCCCAAAAATATGAAGTGTTTCTACAAACGTGGATGAAAAAACGGCCATTACAGCACCGTAACCTGCTATTCTACGACTACCAGTCATTAATAGGGTAAACCTATAAGCGCCTGTTATAAACAATACAATGGCAATCAATGCAACTGTATACATTCCAAATTTTAGACCACCTATGTAAGAAAGTATGCCAATGAGTTGATGCACTAATGGCGGATAAGATTGTACCGTAAAACCTGTGTACCATCTATATTCCCATGGATCAAACCAACTATTGGCATAATGGTCGGCGAAAAATAAATGGATTAATGCGTCATAGGTTGATTCTAACGTAAAGAATATAGCAGAACCATGGAAAGCTAGCCCTACAATTAAAGCTAATATTAAGAGGGTGTTGGTTTTTTTTTCCAAAGTTTATATTAGAATCAAATTCTACCTAAAGGTATTAAATATATGAGATGGAGATTACAATTAAAAGCGAACGTTTAATATTTTAATAATAGAATACCTACAATACCGCGAGCTGTAATTTTGAAATCTTCAAATAGTTTATGTCAAATCTTTTAAAAAGTAAAAGTTTTCAAAATATATACTGTCTTAATAATCAAATTATAAAGGTCAATAGAAATGAAAAGAGGTTGGTATAAGCAAGTCTCCATTTTTATATGAATTTATTTTTGTAAGAAAATATATCGATACAAAGATATGCTTATTGTTTATTTTCTAGGCAATGAGCCACCGAACTAATAAAACCATTCGTCTACAGAAAAACGTTAGTCATCTTTTCGGGTCCAAAATCAACGTATCTGAAAAGTACTTTTACGGCATAACTATATAAAGTAACCAAAAACTAACTAAAATCTTACCTATGAAAATCTTAGCCATAGATGACCAAAAATTAATTTTACTATCTGTTGAAAAACGATTATCAGAATTAGGTTATGAAGTAAAGACAGCGAATTCAATTGAAACTGGTATTAAATTGTTCGATTCATTTAAACCAGACTTGGTTTTATTAGATATGAATATGCCAGAAATGTGTGGAACAGAATTGGTTTCATGTACGGGTACAGAAGTTGTTAAATACATTCGTGTATTTATGAGAAATGATACACCTATTTTAGTAATGTCAGGTAATACCGATGAGGCTCTTATCATGAAAAATTTTGATTTAGGGGTTAATGATTACATGAAAAAACCGGTAAGTCTAGATGAAATGGCTGCTAGAATTAAGAGAATTATTGGAGCTCCAGAAAATAAGGCGGGAACTACCACAACAATATCTGACACACGCATGTTGCAGAAAAATTGTGTGGGAGTTGTAATTCCATGTTATAATGAAGAGACAAGACTATCAAGTGAAGAGTTTAAAAACTTCGCCCATAAAAATTTAGGCTACCATCTATGTTTTGTAAATGATGGAAGTACAGATAATACCATGGCTGTACTACAGAAACTACAAAAAGAAAATCCTTCTAATATAAGTATCTACAATTGCGAACAAAATGGAGGTAAGGCAGAAGCGGTACGTCAAGGAATACTTAATCTCGTTAAAGATGAGCAATTTGATTATATAGGATTTTTAGATGCAGATTTATCTACCGATTTTAGAGATTTCGATGATTTGGTAAAAACAATTGAGCAATCAGACTTTAAAATAGTAAGCGGTTCTCGTATCTCAAGAATGGGAGCAAATATTACAAAAGAGTCAGCCCGTAAGGTAATTAGTATGACTATTAATTTTATTATCCAAACCATTTTAGGGATGCCATTTAAAGACACACAATGTGGTGCCAAGGTAATGGACCGTGAAGTTGCTTCTAAAATGTTCAATAAAAAATTTGTTACCAAATGGCTATTTGATGTGGAACTTTTTATGAGAATGAAAAAGTATTTTGGTAAAACAGAGGTAAAGAGCATGATTTGTGAGCAACCGTTAAAAAGATGGATACATGCAGATGGTTCTAAACTATCTATGAAAGACTCCGTTAAAATTGTTGGTCAACTAGCTCAAATAGCAGTTCATTATAGGTAATGTTACTTAAAATTTAGGTTCACATAATTTCAAGTATAGAATAGGTGTTGAGGTTTAATTGCCTCAACACTTTTTGTTTTTTTAGGGTTAATTGCTTCTTTTACCAAAGTGTATCTTTGTGCTTGATTTTATTGGTATTGGAAAAAATTCAACATTACATTTCTGTTTATTTTAAAGAACTGGTTCAATTTCTGGTCAGCACTAATTTTACTAAATCTGTGCTTACCGTAATTGCGGTTATTATACCTATCGCCATTGGGGTTTTAACAGGGTATACAGAAATTGGAGTCGCTATTTGCTTTGGTGCTTTTTGGTGCTCTCCTAGTGATGTTCATGGTAGTCAACGGCACAAAGTTCTAGGCATACTCTTTTCAGGTGCGTTGGTAATGGTTGTAAGTTTTATAGGTGGCTATTTACATTATTCTCTTTGGCTTTCTCTTGTCATTTTAGGATTGATGAGTTTTGCCATTTCCTTTATTTCTGCCTACGGGTTTAGAGCCTCGCTTATTAGTTTCTCTGGTCTTTTAGCATTGATTTTAAGTTTTGCCCATACTCCCGATAAATTGGAGATTTATGAATATTCACTATTGGTTGGTCTTGGTAGTCTCTGGTATTTAGGGTTGTCCTTATTATGGTTTAAAATAAACCCGAAAGGGCAAACAGAAGAGGTTTTGTATGAAACCATAGGTAATACAGCGAAACTTTTAAAGAAACGTGGAACGCTAATTGACCAACAATCCAATAGAAAAAAGTTACAAGAAAGCTTGTTCTTATTACAAAGTCAACTTACAGAACAGCACGATATCTTACGTGAAATTTTAATTCTATCTCGAAAAAACTCTGGTATATCGGTATACAATGGTAAGCGTGTTTTGGTATTGGCGCAACTTATAGAAATGTTAGAAACTTCAGGTGCCAACCCTGTCAACTATATAAAGATGGATGATCAATTTAAATTGCATCCTGAGTTTATCACCCATTTTCAAAATCTGATTTTTGAGATGGCAAATCAATTGCAATTAATTTCAGAAATAGGTAATAAGCCAAATCAAATACCAAAGCATGATGGTTTAACAGCCCTTTTTGAAGATATTCGAATTAAGATTTTAAAGCTGGGCAAAATTAAAGAAGCAAAGGCTTATGAGGCATTTATCATGTTTCAAAATTTATTGGAATATCAAGAAAAGCAATTTGATAAGCTTAAAAGAATAAAATGGCTATTAAGCGATCATGATGTTGCTTCAGAAGAATTTATTGACAAAGAAATTCTGAAACGTTTTTTGATTTCTCAAGATTATAGTCCGAGTATATTATTACGAAATCTAAGTTTTAGGTCTACCATATTTAGACATTCGTTACGTTTGGCAGTAACCTTAATGATTGGTTTTATTCTAGGTAATTTGTTTTCGTTTCAGAATCCGTATTGGATTCTTTTAACCATTATTTTGATTATGAGACCTAATTACGGTCTTACAAAAACACGTTCTAAAGACAGAACAATTGGTACTATGATTGGTGGTGTAATCGCCACGGTTATAGTTTTTCTAATACAAGATGTATATGTGTACGCAATATTGGCATTGATCTCTTTTGTAATTGCACTTTCAATGCTGCAGAAAAATTATAAAGCATCTGCCATATATATCACTTTAAGTATCGTATTTATTTATGGTATTCTACAACCCGATGTTATGACGGTTATTCAATATCGAATACTAGATACGTTGTTAGGAGCAGGATTGTCTTACTTAGGATTTTTGTTTTTATGGCCAAGCTGGGGCTTTCAAGAAATACGAAAAGATGTAACTAAAAGTGTAGAAGCGAACAGGGTATATTTATCTAAAATTGCGGATTATTATATACAAAAAGGCAGAGTACCCACAAGTTATAGACTGGCACGTAAAAATGCTTTTTTAGAAACTTCTAACCTAAGTTCGGCATTTCAACGTATGACCCAAGAACCGCATTCAAAACAGAAGAATTTAAATAAGATATATGAGTTGGTTGAATTGAACCATAACTTTTTATCATCATTGGCATCGTTGAGTATTTACATTCAACACCATACAACCACAGAGGCATCTGAGCGTTTTAATACTATTATAACGAAGATCGATGAAAACCTTTCTGTGGTGCTTCAATCGTTGTCTAAGGAAGCGACAGGAGACCAGAAGCCAAATTTTGATGCCGTGATCTCTTTTGAAAAACAATTGCCAAAATTCGAATCTGATCAGGTAAATTTAAGTGCCGATGATAATGGCGCGTTAAAACGGAATCATCAAGAGGAACAATTGATATGGGAACAATTGCGTTGGCTGTTTTCTTTGAGTTCTAATATGATGAAACTAACCTTGAGCTTAAAGTAATTAATTGTTCTCGTTCATTAGTTCTTGCAGTTTCTCAAAGAATTGCCCAACATGTAAACCGTCCATTAATCCATGGTGCACGTGAACGGAAACGGACATCAATTGCTTATCATTTTCCGTTACCATTTTACCGAAACTTATTTTAGGGCAACTGTCAGGAAAATCATAATGTCTGGCATGAGAAAGAGAGGTGAAATCTATCCAGGGTAATGCTGAAAAATGAATTACGTTTTCACCCGATAGTGCGGGCATTAAACTATTAGAATTTCTAACCTCTTCAATTCTTGGAGCAGCTAAGTCGCAGAAGGTTTTAAAATCTTCATGATAATCTAAATATGAAAATCCAAAAGAACCATTTTCACGGTTTATAGTTGGTGATGCATTTATTGCTTCATATTCAAATAGTTTACCATCAATAATTCGATATCTAAACGGTTCTATTTTATTGGCGGTTACTAGCGTTTTGTGCAGATAATATAAAAAGAAGGAATAGCCATTTTCTTTTGAAATTTTATAGGCTAACGTACAATCAATTTTAGCTGTAACACCAAAAAATGGCTCACTGAACTTAGAAAAAAAATCAAAATGATCTTTTCTGTACCATTCTTTAATGTTTATTTCTTTTCGCATTGTCGTTGGTCTGTTGATTTTTTAAAAGTTGAAGAGGAGTAAACTATCTATAGCAATATACAAGGAATATTAAAATTGCATTTAAGCGACAGGATAGTTTTATTATTCATTGATTAAATAATCCTCAAAACGATTTCCTATAGCTTCAGAATTAAGTCGTTTTCCCCATTGTATTAAATTTTCTTTAGGCTCACTTGTGTCAGAAATGCTAAATAGAACTAAGAGATTTTTACCTAACTCATTTCTAAAAAAATGCTCTGTCCGTAGTTTTTCTAATACTTGAACACAGGTTTCAAACAAGGTATTTCTAAAAGCTTCAAAATCTAAATCGTCATTATCTACTTCATCAGATACCATTTTACAAATGTCATTAAACTCAGTGTTTGCTCCACCAGATGTAAACCATTCTGCAGGTTCAAACTCGTAAGTATCTTTATATGTGGGGTCTTCTAACTGTAGTTCTGTTAAATGACTTTTTGTATTGGTAAAAGGTACTACAGTCATGGCGCCATCATCACTAATCAATGAAAATGAGCATATGTCAGAACCATATTTCTTACTATTTTCTTTGAAACTCTTTCTAGTAGCGCTTTCAATTTTGCTTTTTAATTCTTCAAAATTAAAATTTGTATTCATAGTTTTTGAATTATACATAATGGTTACAAATAACCGTCAATTATATTTTTAATATTGCGATTGTTCTTAACTATTGTTTTTTAATGAGCCTTACGGTGTCGATTTTTTCAATATAATTAAAGTCAAACTCGCTAGAGGCTCTTTCAATTGTCATAATTGTATCTGAAATGTTTAATATTCGCCATTGTTTCGGATAGCCAATTAAGTCCGTTCTTAAACCTTCTAAAATTAATATATTATCTCTTTTTTGAAGGGTGTATGAAGTAGAATCAATTCCAAGAAAAAAATGTGTGATTTGTTCTTTGGATATTTCATAATAGGGAGGCCAAATTGAGTCGTGGTCAGGATTTCGTGCTGGTGGGGGACTTGGCATATTTGAGTTTTCAAAACCCACCCATAATTCTTCAGTCCACTGTCCTAAAATTTTTTCGGAAGTTAATTTTAATTGTTTTTCGTTTTGGTCAATTTTCTCCATCGTTTCTTCAATACTAAATCCCGTAACTATTTTATGAATTCTATATGTGCTGCTTAATAATATTCCATAGATAAAAACTAAAATTGATGAAATCATTATAAATCGCCCAACTTTATAAATCCGTGAAATTGCTGCCCAGTTGAAAAGAAAGATGAAAATGGGCAAGAAAAAAGGTATATAACTATACTTCTCTTTTAAATCTATTTCAAAACCATCGTATCTAAATGAAGTACTGAAGGGGAGGTATTTTGTAGATACAAATAGAATTACCATAAAAATGAAAATAGAATTAGTTTGAGCAATTCTATTTTTGAAATTTTTCTTTCTATTATTTAAAAAATGTTTGCTAGTCCAGAAGTACATAGTATAACAAAAACCAAGTGATGATGAAGTCAATGCCAATAAAAGTGAATTGTAAGGACTTATTAAAAAACCACCGAGTCTAAGATTGTAATGTCTAGTTAAATCAAATACTACAAAAAAGCCATAATCTATTAATCTAAACCAAAGGTTTACTAAAAATCCATAGCCAATACCTAACAAGATTCCAAAGTAGAATCTTAATTTATCAATATTCTTAATTGTTAGAATTGGTTTAATTTTTTTCAAATATTATTATTTGATTTAAATATTAAAATAGAATTATATAGAAAGATTTAAATGGGTTTTATAAAATATACAAAACCTGTGATTAAGCCCTAAATCATTATTGTTTCTTGGTTTTATAGTGATGCGTATTTTATTCCTACTCTAATCTATACGTCATCAATTCTCCATTGCCAAAACTTGCAATTTTCCCAGTTCCTTTTTCGTAGTAATTCAAATAATTCTTTAATTTGTCTGCATCCCGGTTTAAAATTTGGCTTGCTTTCATTACCAGAAGACCACTATACCTTTTGGTTGGGGTTTCTAAATCTGCGTTCATATTAACGATTTCATATTCCCAAGCTTTATCTATACTTTGCCATTTAAAACCAACTTTTGGTTTACTAGGCATAATCATATTTTCAGTACCCGATTGAGTATCAAAATACATGACATTCGTATTTTCTAATCGATATAACGTTTCCGTTTTTTTACCCCAAGAATATTGAATTTCCCTTACAGTATAGATTTTTTCGTTTTTTGACTCGGTTTTGTTCAAGTCTTTATGAAATACATAAGAATCTGAATTGGCATATTTAAATTTCGCATTCATACCCGAAATCGGATAGTATGAATTTTGTACATTGTTGTTACCGATTTTAGAAGTTCCACAGCCAGCTATGATAATGAGTGTTGTTATGTATATAATTTTTTTCATAGTTTGCTTATAAAGTATCCCAATCTTCTGAGGACACATTTTTAATTTCATCAACTTTTACTTGGATTCTATCTAATGTGTCAATTTTATTAATGGCATCAGTAATGGTTTCATCAGATAGTTTTGCATCATTCTTAATATCAATCCACCACTTATCCGTACTTCTAATAAATGATACTCCCATTTATTTTTCTTGGTATAATTAAATAACTGCTTAGACACAACTATGTAGAATCATTTTTAGATAAGAAAGATACAATTTCCATCTAAAACCAAAAATGGGTTATGGTAAATGGTAATTGTAAAATTACCCTTGTGCAATGACACTTTCCGGAACTGGAATTTCATAAACCTGCAAATGAAAATAGGGTAGGGCAGCAATTAAATGGTCAAAAATATCTGCCATTACATACTCATAATTTTCCCATCGTTTGTCTGAGCTAAATGCATAAATTTCTAAGGGAATTCCCTGTGGTGTTGGCGGTAATTGGCGCACCATTAATGTCATTCCTTTATTTACTGCAGAATGGTTTTGAAGATAATCGTTTACGTATTTTCTAAAAACTCCAATATTCGTCAAATTTCTACCATTAATAGCCAGGTCTTTATTTATATTATTACTGGTGTTGTAAGTATTTATCTGTTCGCTACGTGTTGTTAAGTAGGGCTGAATCAGTTGTATTTTTTGAAATTCTTCTACATCTGCATCAGATAGAAAACGAATGCTTTTTTGACTAATGATCAAAGCACGTTTAATACGTCTTCCGCCAGCTTCTTGCATACCTCGCCAGTTCTTGAACGAATCTGAAATTAAGGCATAGGTAGGTATTGTGGTAATTGTCTTATCAAAATTCTGTACTTTAACTGTTGCCAATGATATTTCAATAACATCACCATCTGCACCAAATTTGTCAAAACTGATCCAATCTCCAATACGTACCATATCATTGATACTGACTTGAATACTGGCAACTAAACCTAGAATAGAATCTTTGAAGATTAAAAGTATTACGGCAGAACCTGCACCAAGAGCGGTGAAAAATTTCCAAACCTGAATTTCTGTTATAATAGCGAAAATGGTAAAAATACCCAGTACCCAAGCAAAGATCATAAAGACCTGTATGTAACTGCCCATGGGTTTATCTCTAAACCTTGGCTTGGTCTTTAAATAATCGTTTATACTTTTAAATACACTTTTAACCACATAAAGCGTGAGTACCACAAAAAGTACATGTAAGAACTTTAATGCTATAACGGCCGCATATTCAAAGCCAATAAAGCCAAAGGGCACAAGTTCTACCAATATACTTAATGGTAGAATGTGTGCGAGATATCTAGGCACTCTATTAGCTACTAAAAAATTGTCAAAATTGGTTTTAGACTTGCGTGCTAATCTAAGGGAGACAGAACGTAAAACCTTCCAAATAATTAAATCTAAGAACCACGCTAATACTAGTGCAATTACTAATAAAATGGTAAGATTTAAATACGAAGCAGAAGTTTCGTTAAGTCCTGCTTCAACAAGGTAATTATATAGTATTCTGTGAAAATCATCCTTCATTTTGCATATTCTTTTTTCGTATGCAAAGGTACAATATATGCATTAGCTAGAAGGGGAGTTGGGTCGTGTAAATAGCTTATTTACTATGCAACGCCAATACGGGTACATCTGCATAATAGCCCAATTTATTAAGGTTTAGTTTGCCAAGACCAAGACGCTGCCATAAAGAGGGTTTTTTATCTATATAACTGATCATATTAGAATTTCTAATAGATACAAAACAACTTAGCGCAATACCCATTTTAACATTGCGTAAGGTATTAAAATTATGGTCTACCTCTTTTAATTGCTTACGTATAACAACCTTATTTCTTTTCTGAAAAAAGCTTAATTTGCTAGGTTGTGTTATGCTCAAAACTTGAATGCTGGCATTGCTAAGTTTTGCTATTTCAACCAAGTTTGTTATTTCAGATATTTTAATGTCGGCATTAAAATCTGTAGTCAGTACAATCTCTTTTGGGTGGTTAAAATCTACATTGGAAGGAACTACCAAAATTGGACATTTTCTAATCGACTTTAATATTTCTAAAGTGTGTTTTCCATAAGATTCTCCTTTCTTGTTATTAATGCCTTTGGCACCCATAACAATCATATCGAAATGTAATTTTTTATTCAGATACTTAACGGCATCCAATAACAGGGTAGATTCAGAAACTACATGAAAGCAATGGTTTGTATTATTCTCTAGTTTAGATAGCTTTATTAGAATATCGCCTAAACCTTCTTTAGATTTAATTTCAGACATTTTATTAAATGCTTCGTCTGGATCTAATAGGGTTAAACTGTCTAGACCATGGGTTTCTTTAGCATACGTATGTAGAATGTAAAATTCACACTGTTTTCCTTCAAAAAGTTTAATGGCATACTTAATAGCATTCCAAGAATTTTTTGAAAAATCTGTAGGCAATAATATTCTCTTTTCCATGATGGTTTAGTTTTAGCCCTTTGTTTATTGGTTGTTTTAAGGCGATTCTTAGTTCAATTTGTTTTCACTTAACTCTTTGCATTTAATAGTATTTGCGATAAAATTTTCAGTTTTAGATTTCTGTAATTAGTAATATGAGACAAATAGGTGTCTCTTTTTTTCTCGTGATGGTTTAGGTAGTAGGCATCACATTCTACGGTATCGCATTCTATAGCCTTACCAACGCTATTGTCATATCTGTATAAGGATGCCAACATTAAAGCGTTTTCTCTACGCGTACCATGTAATTCTTGGTACAATTTTGAGTTTCGTATCATGATATCTTCAATATCTAAATAGAAGTCTAGCTCCTTATTTAAAAACTCTAGCTCGTCTGTCCAATTATTTATTTCTAGCCTGTCTTTCTTCATCATAATTCTTTTGTCAGATTCATGAGGATAAAAATGTTTAGATGCGATCATAATACCATGTTCAAGTTTATAGGTGCATTCTCTTGTTCTACTTTTTCAATGGTTAGTTTTTGTTCTCCAGAGGGAAACTCCCATACTACCGAATCGCCTTCGCTATAGCCCATTACTGCTGCTCCCATAGGCGTCAGAATAGATATTTTATCATTTTTAATATCGCTATCAGTAGGCATTACCAATTTAAATTTCTTGTGCCACCCGTTCTCTGATATTATTGTAACCGTTGTGTTGAACCTTATAACATCTTCATACATTTCAGATTCATCACGAATAATTGCAGTCTCTAATTCTCCTACTATTTTTTGAACAGATTTACGTAGCGTATCATCTTTATAGTACCCGGACAGATTCATTAATCTTTTCAGTACTACATATTCTTTTTTCTCTATAACCAGATTCCCGTACTTCATTGTCTAATTTTTTAATTGTAATAAGGGGTGTTTAAAAGGTATATTATACCTCCATATGTAAATAGCCAATAGCGTTAGTTAGTTTGGTTTCAAAATATACTGACTACACTTTATGCGGTAGTATGTTGTACATACCTTTTAAGCCCCTTTCTATAAATGAATCATTTATAATATATCATGGAAAAATACCACGTTGTACATATGCCTCTTCTAAACGCTCAATGGCAATTACAAATGCTGCGGTACGCATATCTACATTTCTCTTTTTTGATGCTTCTAGAACTGTTGTAAAAGACTCTCGCATTTTCTTTTCTAGCTTTTCCATTACTTCTTCTAGAGACCAAATTTCACCGTTACGATTTTGTAGCCACTCAAAATAACTACCGATAACCCCACCAGAGTTGCATAAAATATCTGGAATGATATCTATACCTTTTTTCAATAGAATTTCTTCTGCATCTACATCTGTTGGTCCGTTAGCACCTTCAGCTATTAAATATGCCTTTATTTTACTGGCATTTTTAGCGGTAATTTGATTTCCTAAAGCTGCTGGTATACAGATATCACAGTCTAACGAAAAGAAGTCGGCATTGTCTAGTGTGCGTGCTTTTGCATAACCTAATATGCTTCCTTTATTGCCCTTTGTATAGTTAAGTAACTCATCAACATCTATACCTTCTTCATTTACAATACTACCGTAGGCATCTTGTACCGCCGTTAAAATAGCGCCTTCATTTACTAAGAAATAAGCGGCCCAATATCCAACATTACCAAAACCTTGAACAATGAATTTTTTGTCCTTCAAGTCTACATTATTACTTTCTGCCCAAAATTTAATGGTAAGGAAAACTCCAAAACCTGTTGCCCTATCTCTACCTTTAGAACCACCGGCACCAATAGGTTTACCAGTTACTACGTGCATATTTGTAGAACGTTCTG
Source organism: Maribacter sp. Hel_I_7 (assembly GCF_000688315.1). Classification (NCBI taxonomy): domain Bacteria; kingdom Pseudomonadati; phylum Bacteroidota; class Flavobacteriia; order Flavobacteriales; family Flavobacteriaceae; genus Maribacter; species Maribacter sp. Hel_I_7. Next base: position 231,299 of record NZ_JHZW01000001.1, read on the forward strand.
CAGGCGATTTGGTAGACATGTAAGTATCTAAAATCCAAGCCATAGTTTGCGGATTGGTGTTTACATCTGGTGCAGGAATATCTAATTCTGGACCAATATTATCACCCAATGCATATGTGAATCTTCTGGTAATACGCTCTAGTTCAGAATCTGAATATTTATTAGGGTCTAACTGTATACCACCTTTTGCACCACCGTAAGGCAAACCTGCCAACGAGGTTTTCCAAGTCATCCACATTGCTAATGCTTTTGCAGCATCAATATCAACCGTTGGGTGATAACGAAGGCCACCTTTATATGGCCCTAAAGAATTGTTATGCTGTACACGGTAACCGGTGAAAATTTCTACTTCGCCATTGTCCATTCGAACAGGAAAATGAACAACGATTTCATTATTGGTCACCTCAAGAATTTTTCTAATATTGGTGTTCAGTTCAATGATGTCTGCGGCATTATCAAACTGTCGCATAACATTTTCTAGCATGCCTTGTTTAGGCGCTTTTATAGATGCTACTTTTGCTATCATTATTATAGATTTAAGACTAATTCGTTATTAAATTCTTCAGTACTTGTCATTTCATTTGAAATGATCATGGTAGGTTTATTTGTAATGTCCAAAACATGCACATATTCACTGCACGAAACAATTGAACTTTTGTTTCTTGTTAATGAACAATGTGGCGTGTGCGTACAGGTAGAGCATATGCTCCGCATATAATTTTTCATTGCACTTAAATTATGATGTTCTTAAAAGTTCAGTTAAAATATTCCACTACTCCAAAACAGGTTGTTTTGTTTTCATGGGATAAAAAATTAACGCCAGCAAGGCAATTCCGATCACTATTAAAAAAGCCAACTCAAGTTTAGACAAGAGGATGTTCGTTTCTAAAGATTTGTTTGAAAGTTGCGTCATTTGCTCACTTTCTTGAATCTGTATTCTAGCCAACACATTTAAATTTTCATCTATCTTTTGAAAAGTTTGTTTTGATAAAATAGCTACACCATTTCTAAGATTTTCTTTTGAATGCAAAACCTTATTTTCTGATTTCTTGAGCTTTTCAAATTGCAGATTTAACTCATTAAGTGTGTTGAATTCGTCTGTAGTTAGTTCTGTAGAAGCAAAATCAAGTAAGATTTTTTCAACTTTCTCATTTTCATTTGCTACTGGGGTAAAATCATCTTCGGTTATAAAGCGAAGTTTTTTTGTTTGAAAAATGTTATTAAGCTGATAGATGTAATCTTGAACCAACACCCTGTCTTTATACACTGAATTTACCGTGCTTTGTAATGTATGAAAGTGTCTTTTGTTTAATCTATTAGACCCTAACACCAATAAGAATGCTATTGCCAGAATAAAACCGGCATTAATTCTTTGTGGAGTTTGTTGTTTATTAAACATGGGTTCTTTTTTTAATTAAACTTTAATTGTTCATTCATCTTCAATTTGAGAGAAATCCACCTGGTTATTTCTTAATAAATCAGCCAACTTATTTATAGAAGCCAAGTGGATTACATCAACCAACTAAAAAAAAATTATAAAGCTTGTAATTCACCTGAATCAATGGCTTCTTTAAAGTCTGCAGTTACAACAGTGTGACTGTTAAAAAAACGACCACCATCATTTCGCTTAATTTTAATTTGGGTAGTACCGTCCTTTTTTTCCTTTACAGCGGTAACTATTACTTTCTCTCCATGAGCCTGCCTATAATTGGCAATTCCACCACGTTTAATAATGAAATTTTCACGAGGAAAGTCTATATGTTTGTATTTGTTCGTTTCTGGTTTACCTATTTCAAAAACATCGCCTACATCTACACTTGTTGGTGTAGTAGCGGTGTCTTGAGCGTTCATTATACTTACTGAAAATAATAGGGCTATTGCGTATTTGATCATAACTGAATAATTTATAATTAATGAATTTTCACTTCTTTGGTCATTCCTCCTTTGGTAGTAGTTTTGTTGGCTGTTTTTGGTTGCTTTACTTTTTCAATTACTAAAGACACGGTATCACCAGGTAAGCCATAAGAAATTCTATCTCCTTGGGCACGCCCAATAACAGATGCACCTAAACTGCTGATAACAGATATTTTGTTCTCTTTAAGATCAACTTCATTTGGTGGTACTACCTGAAATGTTTGGCGAATACCAAAGGCGCTGCTTACTTTAATAGTAGAGTACATGGTTATGATATCAAAAGGGATATCAACTTCGTTTAAACACAAGGCAGTGGTCATGTTCTGGGTAAGAACATCTAACACGTTTTTGTGCGCATAATCTTCAATTGTGTAATTCATTTCTTGATATTTTTTAATTATCAAGAATTCATTTGTTTCAAAAACAAGACTACCATACTTCATCTGCTACTATTTAAAAGGTTCCACGTACTACATCTGGTTTGCACATAGTTTGAATTGAATTTCAAGACCGTATGTTGTGCTTTTAGAAGTAGTTGTCTTTTGCGAGATGTATATAGCAATTGATATGCCCGTTACTTTATAGTAGCGTGCCATATATTTTAATTCACTGATATTCAGTGATTAACAATTAAATAAAAAATTATAGAGTAAATTTAATTGGGTAGTTATTCCCCGGTTGAGGAAAATATACCCGATATTATTTTAATTTTTCGCGCAAGGTCTTGCGGTCTATTTGAAGAATTTCGGCAGCTTTTGTTTTATTGCCATTGGTATGGTTTAATACACGTTGTACATATTCTTTCTCCATTTCACGTAGTGGACGTAGCTCGTTATTTGGAAAATCAATTTGATATTTTAAGACATCCGGTAGGTCTTTTACATCTATAGTACCGTCAGACATGATGACGGCACGTTGTATTACGTTTTCAAGCTCTCTAATATTTCCGGGCCAATTGTATCGTTCTACTATTTGAAGTGCTTCTGGAGATATACGTAACAATCTGTCCTTGAATTCAATACCATATTTACGAATGAATTTTTCGGCTAATATAGAAATGTCAGATTTACGTTCTCTTAGTGGTGGTACATTAATTTCAACTACGGTTAACCTATAATAAAGGTCTTCTCTAAACGTATTGTTTTTAATTTCTTCCCTTAAATCTGCATTGGTAGCCGCAATAATTCTAATGTCAACTTTTTCTACTTTTTGCGAACCTACTCTTGTAATTTCTTTTTCTTGTAGTGCGCGTAACAATTTTGTTTGTACGGCAAGTGAGGCTGTTCCAATCTCATCTAAAAATAAGGTGCCTCCTTTTGCTGCTTGAAAGAATCCGTTTCTATTTTCATTTGCGCCGGTAAAGGCACCTTTTATATACCCAAAGAGTTCTGCCTCTTGCAAATTTTCTGGTATGGCGGCACAATTGACCGCTATAAATGGTTCTCTAGAAAACTTCCCGGAATAATGTATGGCACGGGCAACCAATTCTTTACCGGTACCACTTTCCCCAGTTACAATAACTGTTGCTTTATTATCCTTAACCCTATCAATAATGTTGGTTACTTTACGAAAAGCAGTAGATTTTCCCACCATATCTGAATAGATATTAGATGTTGATCTTATAGTATTGCTTTTACTCTTTTTTCTTGTGGTATTCTGTGAAAGTGCCTTGTCTATAGCTTCTTTAAGCTCAGATTTTGTAAACGGTTTAGTAAGATAGTCCGTTGCGCCAGATTTGATAACTTCTAAGGTACCTTCAACAGAGGGGTAACCGGTAACCACTAGTTTAGGAATTTCTGGGTAATGTTCGTTAGCGAATTTCAATAATTGTAGCCCATCTATTTCGGGCATTTGTATATCGGTAATGAGTAAATCAATAAATGTATCTTTTAGTATAAACAACGCCTCTTTTACAGAAACAGCTTTATAGGTATGGTAGTCCATTGATTGTAAGTGCCTTTGTAAAAGCTCAAGAATATCAATGTCATCATCAACAATAAGAATGTTTTCTTTACGCAGCTCCATAATTACAATTTAGGAAAATCGACAGTAAATATAGTCCCTTTTGGTGTATTCCTTTTGTGCTCCAATTTTCCTTTATGGCTGGTGATAATACCATGTACCACACTTAGCCCTAAACCAGAACCCTCGCCAATTGGCTTGGTAGTAAAAAAGGGTTCAAATACTTTGTCATCTAACTCTGGCGGTATACCTTTACCTTCATCTGAAATTTCTATGGTAATATGACTATTGCTTTCTAACACATGTACACTAATAGATGCACCCTGTGGAGAATAATAGATAGCATTCATAATAAGGTTGAACATTACTTGTGTCATTTGAACCGTATCTGCTCTTAATTCAATGTCTTCATTATCAAAGCTTTTTGTCAGCTTTAAATTCTTGGAACGTAAAGAAGGTTCTAGCAGTTTTATAACATTGGTGACGATAGGTATTAATTTTACGGTCTTCATTTCTTGTGGCATTTCACAAGCAAAAAACATTAGTTTTTTTACGATTTCACGGCTAAATATAGCACTGTCCATTATCTTTTCTAAATCTCTAACGGTCTCTTTATCTTTTATTTTTTCTGAAAGTAATTCTGCAAAACCAAGAATATTTGCAAGTGGAGTATTGAGTTCATGGGCAATACCAGCTGTAATTTCACCAAGAATGTGTAAACGATCGGTACGTTCCATCTGTCTTCTAGTAATGGCTTCACTTTCTCTAATCTGCTTACGTTCCATAAGATTGCCAATAGCCAAGGCTACGTTGTTCAATAAAGTCTGCTCCTCAATTAAAAAGTCATCTATGGTATATTTATTAGAAGGATAACCTACAATTACTTCACCTTCTATTTTATTAAAAACTTTAATATTAGATTTCAAAGTAACCATGTTGGTTTTATAGTCGTCTGTCTGTACATGGTACTCACCAACGGTTAAAAATACTTCAGTAACTTTTTCATGTTGCCAAGCTCTTTTCAGACAATATACAATAGCTTCTAAAGAAGTTTCTAACTGCCCATAATCAGAATTAACTATTATAGATGTTACTTCATAAAGACAGGTTAATTCTTTAACGCGCTCCTTTAATTTAGCTTCAACTGATGTCATATCTATTGTATTTCAATTGCGATATATAAAGGTCAGCAATATTTGGTAAGAACGGAAATAATGAATATTCAAATCCATTTGACATCCTTAAAATATAAAACTAGAATACAAGATGGTGGTTTTATAATCTCAAGATATTCCGGGATAATTATATAGTAGGTAAAATCTATTTAATATACCTTTTTAAAAGTAATTATTGGGTAAGTAAAATCTTATTCAATATTTGTAGGAATTTGTTTTTTGTTTTAGATATCGGTCAAGATGAATATGGTGTATTCATAAAAATAGTTCAGAACAATGTTAACCTTTTACGGTTGTGTAACATTAATCTAAAACAGAACTAAAATGAAAAGACAACTACTTCTATTTACATGCTTGTTCTACAGTATATGCTCTATTGCGCAATCTTTAGATCGAAGTGTGGTTGCAAGCCAAGGAAATACATTAAGTAATGATGATATTTCTTTAGGGTTTACAGTAGGTGAACCTTTAGTTGGTTTAATAGCTCGGGAGGGCGCTATCGATCAGGGATTTTGGACAGGTTATGGTCTTTTGATTATACCGTTAAGTCTTGAAGAAGATGATATAGAAATACTAGTATACCCTAACCCTGTTGTTGAGAGTGTTTCGGTTGCTTCTACAGAACAGAGTATTGATGGCATAGAGCTTTTTGCAATAAACGGACAAAAAGTTTCATCGCAGTTATTTGATACTGCTAATACCGAATTTGAAATTGACATGACTACACATGCCAATGGGGTCTACGTATTAAGATTATACTTGGAAGAAGGAACTCAAATCAAAGAATACAAACTGATAAAAAAATAGAACTATGAAAAGAAATTACGTTTCAGTACTGGTAATAGTTGCCATGATGTGTGGCTCTTTTATACTAAATGCACAACAAAAGAATTATATTAATTATCAAGGGGTTGTAAGAGATGCTGATAATGAATTAATGGTTGAAGAGTCTGTTGAAATCGGTATTGCTTTAAAATTTGGAACTTTTAATGCTCCTATTCAATATCAAGAAAATCATTTTATTACAACAGATATAAATGGTGTTTTTAGTCTGCAAATTGGTAGCGGAATCAGTAATAGTGGTGATTATGAGAATTTACCATGGGGAGAAGCTTCATTTGTAGCGGTTTCTTTTAATGGTTCAGAATTGGGTACGACCGAATTAATGGCAGTACCGTACGCGATAACTTCAGGTAGTGATCAGTGGATTGTTGACGGAAATACTATAGCGAATAAGAATATAGGAGAAGTCCGTGTTACCAATGATTTAAAAGTTTTTGGCCAGTTTACATTAAACGATGGTAATGCTGTGAACGAAATATCTGATGATGGAACGTTATTAGAAAACAGTAGTAATATTTTACCAACACAAAAAGCTGTCAAGACTTATGTTGATAGTAGGGTTGTTGGTGGTGGAGAATCTCAAAATGCAGTAGAAGTACCGTTTGATAATTCGGAATCCGGACTAACGGCAATTAATGTTCAGGATGCTTTAGATGAACTTGTTATCGCAGGAATGGGAGGTACTGATGATGATATAGATTCCACCAACGAGCTACAAGATATTTTCCTTTCTGGAACCGATTTGAATATTACGGATGGGTCCACCATAGATTTATCGGCTATTATCCCGCCTGGTGGCACAGATGACCAAAATGCTTCTGAAGTTCCTTTTGACAATACGGGAACAAGTCTTGCTGCTGGTGATACACAAGCGGCAATAGCAGAATTGGCAGCTGGAGGTTTAGTAGATACAGATGATCAGGATTTATCACTATCAGGTACGATTCTACAAATTACAGATGGTGCTAGTGTAGACCTTTCTCCAATTATTCCACCTGGTGGTACAGATGATCAAGAAGCATCCGAAGTTCCTTTTGACAATACTGGAACAGGTCTTGCTGCGGCAGACACACAGGCGGCAATAGCTGAATTGGCGACTGGTGGGATGGTAGATACTGATGATCAGAGTCTATCACTTTCAGGAACTATGCTTCAAATTGATGATGGTACTGGAGTTGATTTAGCACCACTTATATCTAGTAGTGGTCATGATAATCAAAGGTTGGATTTTAATGAATCTACTGGAACATTAAAAATTGAGAATGGAAATGCTGTTAATTTAAGTAGTTTGACAGATGCTGATTCAGATCCTGAAAATGAAATTGATGTGACTAGAAATCATGGACTTCTTGTGGGTGATGATGGAATCATAGATGGTTTGGTAGGTACAGCTGATGGACAGGTAGCAAAGTGGGATGCAGCCTTAGGTAATTGGGTTGCCGGAACGGATGAAGTTGGAGGAGGTAGTGCAAGTTCAGTTTGGAATGAAGTAGCGGACGGGATAAATTATAATGATGGTAATGTCAGCATTGGGACTACTTTTTCTGGACATACTCCGGGAGCTTCAAAATACTTTACTGTATCCGGCGGAATAGCAAATGGTGATTTTGGAGCTATTGAAATAAAAGGGAGACAGAGTACTGTTGGTATGCCAATAGGAAGATTTGGCTTTCTTTCATTAGGGAGTACTGGTTCTACCTTTGAAATTGCACGTATAGAAACAAGGATGTCTGATGGCGCTCAGTTTCGAGGTGATCTTGGTTTTTTTACAATGGATGGCGCAAATTCAGCAGATGCCTTACTTCAAGAACGAATGACTATAAAAAGAACTGGTAATGTTGGTATTGGTACTACAAACCCAACAAGTAAGTTAGATGTTGATGGCACTATAAAATCATCTGATTTATCCGGGACTGGAGAAAGAAATGTAGTTGCAGATGCCGATGGTAATCTTATGATTGGCGGTGATATTGGGGCGATAGTTAATATAAATGATTTAGCTGACGGAAAGTCTAATGAAGAAGGGTCGTCATTGTATGTAGGAAACGGTGCTGGAAATAGAGATTCTGATTTAACAGGATTAAATGTAGGAATAGGTCCTATTGCACTTTATCTGAACGAAAGTGGTGAGCAGAACACTGCCATTGGGAGTGCGGCATTGTACAATAATACAGATGGTAATTTTAACGTCGCTTTAGGAAGAGCTGCACTTTACGCAAATATAAATGGTGAGGGTAATACAGGTATAGGTTATATTGCTCTACAGGCAAATACTACTGGTCAATATAATACAGCAACTGGTCTTAATTCTTTATCGAAGAATGAAAATGGAGATCGAAATACAGCTATGGGTAGTTTTAGCCTTTTTAATAATTTAAATGGAATCTATAATACTGCTATTGGAGCTAGTGTACTTTCTCAAAATACAATAGGAAATTATAATATAGCAATTGGGAGTAGAGCTCTTGATGAAAATGTAAGTGGTGATTATAATACAGCAAATGGATATCAAGCACTTCAAAATAATACTACAGGAGACTATAATACGGCTATAGGTCGTCGTTCTTTATATCAGGTAATTGGCAGTTGGAATACCGCTGTTGGTAATGATGCATTAGGTGATTTGTTAACTGGAGTTAATAATATAGGTATAGGGGCAGATTCTCAAGTTCCTAATAGTAATGGTTCTCATCAAGTTCGCATCGGTAATACCCAAATTACTTACGCAGGTGTTCAAGTAGCTTGGAACATCACTTCTGATATGCGTTGGAAAAATGATGTACAGAATTTATCTTATGGACTAAACATAATTAATAAATTAAGACCTGTTGATTATATTCGAAAAAATAATGATAGCAAGATTCGAGAAATTGGATTCATTGCTCAAGAAGTTGAAGTATTATTAAATGACCTAGGCTATTCTGAACAAGGTATCTTGAGTAAAGATGATCAAGGATTTATGAGCTTAAGATACAATGATTTTATACCTGTACTTACAAAAGCCATTCAAGAACAACAAGCTATAATTGAAGAGCAAGAAATAAGAATACTAAATTTAGAAGAACGGTTAGTCAGATTAGAGGCTATAATCGAAAAATAGTTGAGTTTTTTTGTTTTAATAGATGATGCAAAAGATTATACCTTAATTTATTTTCAATGTTACATTCAGCAAACAGGCTAAAACAAAAAAACCTCCAAATAATTAATATTTGAAGGTTTAAAAGTGACCGGGCTGGGGCTCGAACCCAGGACCCTCTCCTTAAAAGGGAGATGCTCTACCAACTGAGCTACCAGGTCAAAAAATCTTAAGAACGTTAGCGTTAATTACTTATAAAATAAGTTTGAACGCTTAAATAAAAAAGCCTCTTTTTGGTGAAGAGGCTACTATTTATTGGTGACCGGGCTGGGGCTCGAACCCAGGACCCTCTCCTTAAAAGGGAGATGCTCTACCAACTGAGCTACCAGGTCAAAAGCAAATTCGGAAAACAATTCCCTCAATGCGGGTGCAAATATAAGTCGATTACTTTATTTAACAAACCCTTTTCAAGATAAATTTATTTTTTTTTGAAAAACGTATTAATTAGTCCAATTTTGTACAAATGAATAATGTGAAAATAGTATTGGTAGGGTATATGGGGAGTGGAAAGTCAACTGTAGGAAGAATAGTTGCTAACCATTTGAATATTAATTTTTTAGATTTAGATGATTATATCGAGGAAAATGAGAATATGTCTATAGCTTCTATTTTTGATACAAAAGGGGAGATATATTTTAGAAAAAAAGAAATTGAATATTTAAATAAAATATTTTCAACTGATGATAGTTTTGTTCTCTCTCTTGGTGGTGGTACTCCTTGTTTTGGTGATAATATGAGGTTGGTAAATGATAAAACTGCTAATTCCTTTTACTTAAATGTGGGTATAGACGAACTTACAAATCGTTTGTTAAAAGAAAAAAATCATCGTCCTATGATTTCTCATCTACAAGATGAAGAACTGACCGAGTTTATAGGTAAACATTTATTTGAAAGAAGCTTCTTCTATAATCAAGCACATCAAAAGATAAAAAGTAATAACAATACACCAACGGAGATTGCAGAAATGATAGTAAACAAACTAGCTTAAGTACACTCTGTCATTTTTGGATTCAAAATGAACATTTACATGCTCTTGTAATGAGGTAGATAATGAAATTCCCTTGTAGTCTGCTTTTACTGGGTATTTCTTATGATTTCTATTCACTAATACCGCAGTTTTAAGTTGTTTTAAAGGAGTTTTTAGAAAGTGGTGTACACCATAAATTAGGGTTGTGCCAGAATTTAACACGTCATCTACTATAACTACAGATTTATTTGTAAACTCTTCATCTCGTATTGATGTGGTAACTCCACTTGATAATGGATCTTTCTTGTCCATCGTTAGCTTACAAAGAACAATTTTAGCCTCAGTAATTTTTTTAAGCTTAGCTACAATCTTCTTCGCAAACTGAAGTCCACCACCCTCAATACCAGCAATAATAATTTCCTGTTCAGAAACATTTGCTTCATAAATTTGATAAGCTATTCGTTCAATTTTATGCTGAATCTGTTGGTGCGTAAGTATGGTTTGTTCCATGTATTGTTCTTAAAAGAATAAAGATAAGTATGTTTTTAAAAGTTTAGGCTAATCTTCAACTTCTTTACTATTATTATCGGGTTCTACAGTTTTACTTTCATCATTTTTAGAAGGTGTCTCCAAATAATCGTCAATATCTCTCCTGTCTTTTTTGGTGGGTCTACCAATTCCTTTTTTGCGATAGTAATCTTTAGAATACTGTAAAAGCTCGTTATGCTCAAACGCTTCTTTTGGTGTCGTATCCTTTCTATAGATGTCAACTAATTTAGCACCAACGCGACTTGGTGGTATGTCAAGAACCGTAAATTTATAATCTATTTGATTTTTGCGCACTACAATTTGATCCATTGGGAATACTTCCCTTCCAGGTTTAGCGGCAAGACCATTAATTTTTGCATGCCCTTTTTTACAGGCAGTAGTGGCTATGTTTCGCGTTTTAAAATATCGTGTGCTCCACAAGAATTTATCTATGCGCATTACAGGTTGTATTTCTTTGTTAACTTCCAAACAAAAATAGGGGAAAATTGTATCTTGCGCGTTTAAAATATATTATTGATGAAATTGAAAAATGTCTATTTGCTAATAGCTGGCTTACTTATAATAAGTTCATGTAAGAAGGATGATGATTCTATTGGAGAAGTTGTGCCGCCAAGGTTATTAAGTGAAGTTACTGTTGAGGACGATGCCGAAATTATAGAATTTTTAAAAACACATTTTTTTAACGAAGAAGAGTTTGAAACAACACCAGAGGGTTTCGATTTTAAAATTAGGTTTGATACCATTGCAGGTGAAAACAGTACCAAACGTTCAATTTTTGACCACCCAAATTTAATTACGCAAACAATTTCTGTTGATTCTGAGAATTTAGGAAGAGCAGATGATAACGAGATTATTGACCAAACGTTGTATACTTTAGTTGTGAGACAAGGTGCGGTTGATGGTAAACCAACAATAGGGGATTTCTCTATACTTAGATATGAAGGTCTGTTGTTAGATGGTACTCTTTTCGACGCTTCTACAAATCAACCGGTGCGTTTTAACCTTTCTTCTGTAGTAAGGGGTTTTGGAAATGGAATGAAAAATTTTCAAACAGGAACCGGTCCTTTTGAAAATGGCGATGGAACAGTAAGTTATGAGGATTATGGTATTGGAGCTATTTTTATGCCTGCAGCATTAGCGTATTTTGATTCATCACCAAATTCTGATGTACCTTCATATTCTCCATTAATTTTCAAAGTTGACGCCATGACTTATGAGCCAGACTCCGATTTTGATGGCGATGGTATTCCTTCAATTTTAGAAGATTTAAATGGTAACGGAAATTTAAATGACGATAATACGGATGATGAATCTGAAGGTTTTTCTGTGTATTTGGCTAACTTTAATGATAACGATGATGATAATGATGGAATTTTAACCATTGATGAAATAGAACTAGATGCAGATGGTAATTTTGTAGGGTTCTTAGATACAGATGGTGATGGTACACCTGATCATCTTGATAATGACTTATAGTGAATCATTTTAAAACATAAAAAAACCTCTTAAGAGTACTTAAGAGGTTTTTTGTTTCTTGTTAGTTTGTGTTTATAGTGCCAAAGACAAACTTAATATCAATTGATCTGGTCTTGTATCGATTCTGCTAGGACCAATATTAGTTATATTGGTATTTATGAAGGAAGCTTCATTATTACTAAATCCTCTTTCATAACGTAAATCTAATCCAAGTTTACCAAAACTAACACCAGCACCAATATTCATCCCAACGGAAAAATCATTTTCTACATCATCAATAGTAACACCGTCAAACTCGGTATCTAAAATATATTGAAAGCTAGGTCCGGCAAATATATGTAGCGGTCCAATTAGATTAATTCCTAAAAGGACAGGAACATCTAATTTACTCATGTCAAAATCGGCTCCGTCATAATCAGACTTTGTTTTAGTATACACCAATTCTGGTCTTACATAAACTTTAGAAGCTCCAAATTTTCCAAATACACCAACATGGTATCCCACATTTCTATCAGGGTTTCTCGCGGCATCACCGGCAGATTCAAAATAATCTCCGTTTGCGTTGTAGTTTAATCCTCCTTTAATTCCGAATCCCGAATCGCTCTGTGCTACCCCATAAAACCCAGAGAGTGCCATAAAGGCAACTAAAATTGTTTTTTTCATATTCATTGTTGTTTAGGTGGAACAAGTAGCAAATACGATACCAAATGTTCCATTTCTCGTTATACCATCAGAACGGAGGTAAAATATCTTTATTGTTTATCATTGCTTTTGGGTCAATCTCAATTTTATTAAGTTACAATTTTGAACATGTTGCTTTCACTGTTTCATAAACATCTTTGCTTTTTATTAAGTTTTTCCCAAACTCAGTTCATTATATTTGCAGCTAGATTTAGAAATTTTGAAATTTACACTACACAATACCGATACTCAATCAAAAGCTAGGGCAGGAACTATGGTAACTGACCATGGTATTATTGAAACTCCAATTTTTATGCCCGTTGGCACGGTTGCTTCTGTAAAAGGGGTACACCAAAAAGAATTAAGAGAAGAAGTAAATCCTGATATTATCCTTGGTAATACCTATCATTTATTCCTGCGTCCAAAAACTGAAATTTTAAAAAAGGCTGGCGGACTCCATAAATTTATGGGATGGGATAGAAATATACTTACCGATAGTGGTGGGTATCAAGTTTATTCTCTTTCAGCAAATAGAAAGATTAAGGAGGAGGGTGTTAAGTTTAAATCTCATATAGATGGGTCTATGCATTTATTTACACCTGAAAATGTAATGGAAATTCAACGTGTCATTGGAGCTGATATTATTATGGCTTTTGATGAATGCACACCTTACCCTTGCGATTATAATTATGCAAAACGATCAATGCATATGACACATAGGTGGTTAGACAGGTGTATTAATCATTTAGAAAAAACACCTTTTGAATATGATTATGAACAAACGTTTTTTCCGATAGTACAGGGATCTACCTATAAAGACTTAAGAAGACAATCTGCAGAATATATTGCAAACGCGGGTGCAGAAGGCAATGCAATTGGCGGACTATCTGTTGGTGAACCAGCAGAAGAAATGTATGGTATGACCGAGGTGGTTTGTGAAATTCTACCGGAAGATAAACCAAGGTATCTTATGGGAGTAGGTACCCCAATTAATATTTTAGAGAATATAGCGCTGGGTATAGATATGTTTGATTGTGTGATGCCTACAAGAAACGCTAGAAACGGAATGTTGTTTACGGCACATGGTACCATAAATATTAAAAATAAGAAGTGGGAAGATGATTTTTCCCCTTTAGATGACATGGGAACGACATTTGTAGACCGTGAGTATTCAAAGGCATATTTAAGACATTTGTTCGCAGCCAATGAATATTTAGGCAAACAAATAGCAACAATTCATAACTTAGGCTTTTATATGTGGTTAGTGCGTGAAGCACGTAAACATATTATTGCGGGAGATTTTAGAGCTTGGAAAGATATTATGGTTAAACAAATGGATAAAAGGCTATAATGCTATCAATAATAGATAAATACATTCTTAAAAGGTATTTGGCGACGTTTTCGTTAATGCTCTTGTTATTTATTCCCATAGGTATTATGGTGAATTTAGCGGAGCAGATCGGTAAAATGATCGATAATGAAGCACCGTTGAATGAAATTGTAATGTACTATGTAAATTTTACTATTTATATAGGTAATCTATTATTCCCAATTTTTTTATTCCTCTCGGTTATATTTTTCACTTCCAAGTTGGCAAACAATACTGAAATTGTAGCCATTTTAAGTTCTGGGGTTTCTTATGGTCGTTTTTTAAGACCGTACATTATTGGTGCATCTATGATCGCTGTTTTAATGTTTTTTATGACCATGTTCATTGTGCCCAATGCAAGTGTGGGCTTTAATGAATTTAAGTACAAATACCTTAAAAAAGGGAAACAAGATAGGGTTACCAACAATATATTCAATCAACTTAATGAAACTGATTTCATTTATGTAAGTAGTTTTGATCCGGCAAGACAGCTAGGGCATAACTTTACTTTTGAGCGTTTTAATGAGAATAATGAACTTGATTTTAAAATTTCTGCCGCAAATATTCGCTGGGTAGAAAAAGACTCTAATTACAGACTTACATCTTATAAAAAACGAACCGTATTTGGGGACACCGCTTTTATAGAAAGTAAACGACGATTAGATACCATATTCGCTTTTGATATTGGCGACCTAACACCAGTATCTTACGTAGCTGAAACAAAAAATCTTTTTGAGCTAGATACGTTTATAAAAGATCAAAAACGAAAAGGAGCATCTAACATAAATACTTATATTTTAGTTAAATACAAGCGTTGGGCATTACCGCTAACTGCATTTATTCTAACACTTATAGCGGTATCCGTTTCCTCCGTTAAAAGACGTGGTGGAATGGGAGCAAATTTGGCATTCGGTATATTGATCGCATTTATATTTATATTTTTTGATAAGGTATTTGGAGTATTAGCGGAGCAGTCTGGCTTTTCGCCTTTACTTGCTGTAATTATACCTAATGTAGTTTTTGGATGTTTAGCATTTTATCTACTTCAAAATGCAAAAAGATAAAAATCTAAACCTACTACATTTACATTTTATAGTCTTTATTTGGGGCTTTACAGCCATTTTAGGAAAGCTTATTACCATAGATTCATTACCATTGGTTTGGATAAGAATGGGATTGGCTACACTATTTATCGCCGTTTATATTTTAATTGCGAAGTTTAGTTTAAAGGTTTCAAAAAAAACACTTTGGTGGTTAATAGGTGGTGGTATTGTTGTAGCTCTGCATTGGGTAACTTTTTTTCTGGCGATTAAAGTTTCTACAGTCTCCGTAGCGCTTGCAATGATGTCTACAGGAGCCTTTTTTACAGCCTTAATGGAACCATTTTGGTACAAGCGTAAAATTATTGGTTACGAAATATTCTTTGGCTTAATGGTGGTTGTAGGTCTCTATTTAATTTTTAAAGTAGAAACGGAATATGTGTATGGCATGACGATAGCATTGATATCTGCCTTTTTAGCAGCGGTCTTCTCCCTAATAAACGGTAAGTTGGTTCAAAATCATAAACCGTCTGTAATTAGCTTCTATGAACTGGGCGTAGGTGTTGTTTTCTTATCTATAATTTTGATAGTTAAAGGAGATTGGAATTTGTCATTAGTGACATTACCAAGTATGGATTGGATGTACTTGCTTGTATTAGCGCTTATTTGTACTGCTTATGCATTTATCGCATCTGTAAAGATAATGCGTGTTTTAACTCCTTATACGGTGATGTTGACTACAAATTTAGAACCAGTTTACGGTATTCTATTGGCTTGGTTCATATTTGGCTCTGACGAAGAAATGAAACCAATGTTTTATGTTGGAGCCTTAATTATACTCACTACGGTCATTGCCAACGGTATTTTGAAACAAAGAGCAAATATTAAAAAAAGGGTACCCAAGATTTAGGTATTAAAGTTTTATCTTTGAGCCGCAACTAAAGAAACTTTATTGAAATATGGAATATTTGGATTTTGAACTTCCTATTAAAGAACTGGAAGAGCAATTGGACAAGTGCATGGTAATTGGAGAGGAAAGTGATGTTGATGTTACAGAAACATGTAAACAGATTGAGAAGAAACTTGCCGATACTAGAAAAGAGATTTATAAGAATTTAACTGCATGGCAACGCGTACAATTATCTAGGCACCCAAATAGACCTTATACATTAGATTATATAAAAGCTATTTGTGGTGATACGTTCTTGGAGCTTCATGGTGATCGTACTGTGAAAGATGACAAGGCTATGATCGGTGGTTTAGGTAAAATTGGTGATCAGAGTTATATGTTCATTGGTCAGCAAAAAGGATATAATACTAAAACTCGACAGTATCGTAATTTTGGTATGGCAAACCCAGAAGGGTATAGAAAAGCATTGCGCTTAATGAAATCTGCCGAAAAATTTCAAGTTCCTGTAGTTTGTTTAATTGATACTCCGGGTGCTTACCCAGGTATTGAAGCAGAGGAAAGAGGACAAGGAGAAGCCATTGCTAGAAACATTCTTGAAATGACACGCCTTAAAGTGCCTATAATTGTTGTAATTATTGGTGAAGGAGCGTCTGGTGGTGCATTAGGTATAGGTGTTGGTGATAAGGTGTTAATGCTTGAGAATACTTGGTATTCCGTTATTTCACCAGAATCTTGTTCTTCTATTTTATGGAGGAGTTGGGAGTATAAGGAAAAAGCTGCTGAAGCTTTGAAACTAACGGCTACCGATATGAAAAAATTGAAACTTATTGATGAAATCATAAGAGAACCTGCTGGTGGAGCACACTCTAACAGAGAAAAGACTTTTGATACAGTGAAAAATAAAATTTCCTCTCATTTTGAGGATTTGCAAAAGTTATCACCAAAAGAACTGGTAAATCAACGCATGGATAAATATGCACAAATGGGCGTTTTTAACGGCTAATCTGCATTTTAGGCTTATTAAAAATATACCGAGGATTTTATTCCTCGGTTTTTTTATGTTATCAACAGAAAATCGTAACTTATTAACAGTCAATTGTTAGTCAACTGTGAACATCGAAACTGATGTTTTTCACGTTAACTAAAGGTTAATTGTATACTTTCGCACTATGGAGAACACGAAACCCTTTGTCGCTCGAAAGATTGACAAATCTAATATTATAAGCCTTCAAAAAGGTAAGATTCCGCCACAAGCTATTGATTTAGAGGAGGTTGTGTTGGGTGCTATGATGATAGATAAAAAAGGTGTTGATGAAGTTATAGATATTTTACACCCAGATGTTTTCTATAAAGACGCTCATAGATTTATTTATGAGGCTATTTTTATTCTCTTTGAAGAGTCGCAACCAATTGATTTATTAACCGTTTCGTCACAACTTAAGAAAGCGGGTAAATTAGAGGTTTGTGGAGGCGATTTTTATTTGATAAAATTGACTCAAAAAGTAGCATCATCTGCTCATATTGAATTTCATGCACGTATCATTCTTCAGAAATTTATTCAACGTAGTTTAATTAAAATTTCTGGTGAAATTATCGAGGAGGCATATGATGAGGCGATTGACGTATTTGATTTGTTAGATACTGCCGAAGCAAAATTATATGATGTTACCCAAGGTAACTTAAAACGTTCTGCCGAGACTGCGCAAGATTTGGTGATACAAGCTAAAAAGCGAATTGAAGAAATTGCTGGTAAAGAGGGGATGAGTGGTGTTGCCTCAGGATTCGATAAATTAGATAAGCTTACTTCGGGTTGGCAACCAAGTGATTTAATTATTGTTGCTGCACGTCCTGGTATGGGTAAAACGGCATTTACCTTATCTATGGCTAGAAATATGGCTGTAAATACAAATACACCAGTAGCTTTCTTTTCACTTGAGATGTCCTCGGTACAGCTTATTACTAGATTAATTTCTTCTGAAACAGGATTGTCTTCAGAAAAATTAAGAACGGGTAAGTTAGAAAAGCATGAGTGGGAGCAACTGAACGTAAAGGTGAAAACTTTAGAGAAGGCGCCTTTGTTCATTGATGATACTCCGTCTTTATCTATATTCGATTTACGTGCAAAGGCAAGACGTCTTGCCTCTCAACATGGTATAAAAATGATTATGATTGATTACTTGCAGTTAATGACAGCTGGTGGTAGTCAAAAAGGAGGAAACAGGGAACAGGAAATATCTACAATTTCTCGAAACCTAAAAGCACTCGCTAAAGAATTGAATGTGCCTGTAATTGCATTATCTCAATTATCTCGTGCCGTGGAAACACGTGGAGGTAGTAAAAGGCCTATTCTTTCGGATTTGAGGGAATCTGGAGCAATTGAGCAAGATGCCGATATTGTTTCGTTCATCTATAGACCAGAATACTATAAGATTGAAGAGTGGGATGATGAAGAACGTACACCAACTCAAGGTCAGGGAGAATTTATTGTTGCAAAACACCGTAATGGTGGTTTAGAGAATATTAGATTGAAGTTTATTGGTAACCAAG
Source organism: Maribacter sp. Hel_I_7 (assembly GCF_000688315.1). Lineage (NCBI taxonomy): Bacteria > Pseudomonadati > Bacteroidota > Flavobacteriia > Flavobacteriales > Flavobacteriaceae > Maribacter > Maribacter sp. Hel_I_7. The sequence goes on from NZ_JHZW01000001.1 coordinate 249,868, forward strand.
GTAAGTTTGATAACCTTGATGATTTTGACTCTCCGTTCGAATTCCAATCGAAAATGAATGCTAATGAAGAGAACCCATTTGCAACTAAAAATTTACCAAGTGCTGATGATGCCTTTGGTAGTAGCATGAATAGTAGTCCAGATTTAGATGAGGATAATGATGTACCTTTTTAAACTGTAATATAAATATATATTTAAAAAGTCTCCATTAGTGGAGACTTTTTGCGTTTGTAGTAAATCTATTTTCTGGAATATCACTTTACAATACCTTTAACGATAACCCAATTAACGACCAAAGTTTTTACTTTATCTTTGAGTTAATGTCTTGAATATAATATATGTCTAAAATTGTATCATCAGTATTTTTTCTTCTTTTATCAGTGCAGCTATTTGCGTCATCCATATTGATTCCGATGGATTCTGATACTCAAAAAAACCATTTAAAAGCCTATGGTATTACGTATTGGGTTTTGTCTAAACAGCAAAAAGTACAATGGCTACTAAACTATCGTGGCGGGTCATTTTTACTTCCGGATGGGGAAAGTATACGTAAAGAATGTCAAATACGAGGAGTTAGTTTTGAAATTTTATCTGATGAACAGGCAAACGGTATCTTAGATGAGATTAGTAGTCCCTCTAAAAATCAAGATGCTGTTATACTTGAGAAAGCACCAAGAATAGCGGTCTATTCTCCAAAAGACAAACAACCGTGGGATGATGCTGTGACTATGGCATTGACGTATGCGGAAATTCCGTATACCACTATATATGATGAAGAAGTATTAGGAGATAAATTGGCTTTATATGATTGGTTACACTTACACCATGAAGATTTTACAGGGCAGTATGGTAAATTCTACGGTGCTTATAGAGCAACACCTTGGTATATAGAAGGGAAAAAGAATGCAGAGAAACTTGCTAAAAAACTTGGGTATGATAAAGTATCTGAAGAAAAGAGGGCCGTTGCATTAAAAATTAGAAATTATGTTATTGGTGGCGGATTCATGTTTGCTATGTGTTCTGCTACAGATAGTTTTGATATTGCATTAGCTGCTGACGGAATTGATATTGTAGAGCCAATGTTTGATGGTGATGCTTCTGACCCTAATTATCAGGCAAATTTAGACTATAATAAAACTTTTGCTTTTACAGATTTTATATTGGAAAGAAGCCCTTTGAAATATGAGTTTTCATCAATCGATATGACTAATAAAAGAGGGAATGTACCAAAAGAATCCGATTATTTCTCGTTGATGGATTTTTCCGCAAAATGGGATCCTGTTCCTACAATGCTATGTCAAAACCATACTTCTTTGGTTAAAGGTTTTATGGGGCAAACCACGGCTTTTACACGAGACCAAATTAAACCAACTGTTTTGGTGTTAGGTGAAAATAAGATAAACGAAGAAGCAAGATATATTCATGGAATTAAGGGCAAAGGTTTTTTTACATTTTATGGAGGTCATGATCCTGAAGATTATCAGCATAGGGTAGGTGACCCAAAAACGGAGTTAGAGTTGCATCCTACTTCACCGGGATATCGTTTAATTTTAAATAATGTGTTGTTTCCGGCTGCAAAAAAGAAAAAGCAAAAGACTTGATAGCAAATTTAAAATCGATGTAAATAAAAACCGTTGTCAAAATTTAAATTTTGACAACGGTTTTTTAATAAGTTATATTCACTACCGAACTGAATAAATATGACTACTGGTCTAGAATACACCTATGAAGTGACTACCAGCAACATTAACTAATTCAGCACCCTTGGTAACTTCACCAGTTTCTGTTTCAACAACATAGATATTTCCGTTTTCTCCTACTGCACCTTGAGTAAGATAAATTTCTGTTCCGTCAACTACAAAACCTTGGTATTGGAATAAGTAGAAATCTGGATCATAAGGAATAGCGTCAATTTTAACTGCCGTTTTAGCATTTAAATCTACCAATGCAAAAAATCCTTGAGCACCTGCAACACCTTCTGCAGAACCATCATGACGGTAAGCTAGTACAGCTTTACCATTTGCAGCTGGTCTCCAGGCAAGAATATAAGCACCTTCAATACCTAAGGCATCATCTAAATTAAAGTCGTAAGTATTGTCATATTCATTATCGGCACCAATTTTTAAGATATAAGATCCTTCTGGATCGCTTTGGTTAGCTTGATATACGCTACCGTTGTATTCGAAAGAATTAATGCTACGGTATCCATTTGTGTTACCGTGACCAACAGTAGAAGTAATAACAGATGGATTAAGTAAAGATGGGTAATCTAATATGATAGTTTTAGAACCTAAAATCTCATAATCACTATCACTTTCTGCAGTTGCAGGGTCAACTTTACTTAAACGAGCGCCAATATATAATTTGTCTCCAGCTTCATTTAAAGTAGGCATATCAATTCTAGAGATGTAATAACCGTTTGCTTCCTCTTCATCACTTAGGGCAACACTATGTTCTTGAAATTCTTTTATGGAAGAATTCACTAAATCTAAAGTCACAACACCAATTGTTGCTTCTGTACGAGTATAATTGTCATTCTCATCAAATTCATTTTCCGTATTTACATAAACCGCAGCACCGGTTTGGTCTCCATCAAATAATTTTATCCATCTTGGAGCAGTACCTACATAGGGAGCTATACTTACTTCTGAACCTGAAGGTGTAAAAGTTTGTCCGCCTTCTACAGTATATTTTGTATAGTTTCCACCAGTATCTCCTGCGTAGCTAATATTGAAAATAGTATTACCATCTTCAGATGATTGTAATCTTGCCGTTCTGTTAGAAGGTGCAATAAAACCGTTTTCAAAAGGCGCTATAGAAACAGTTGGGTCTTTTGCATCATCACTAGTTACAGAATAAATTAGGGTTCCTCCGTTACCATCACCAGGGTTGTCACCCATTTTAGCAGCAGCTACAGTTATCCATCTTGGTTCTTCTGGTTCTTCTGTTTCCGGTTCTTCAGTATCTGGTTCAGGAGTTACAACTGTATCATCTTCACTACTACATGCGGTCATTAGACTAGCTGTTAATATAATGGCAGCAAAGGTTTTAATGTTTAGAAAAGTTCTTTTCATCTTAGGTGTTATTTAAATAATTAAAATTTATTAATTGCGTAATTTAATTTTACATAAAAAGCCCTACCTGGTTTTTGTACAGATAGATTATCGTAGACTGGTTTGTCAAATATATTTTTGATGTCAAAACTCATGACAAACTTTTTGTTAGGGAATGTGTAACTGAGTCCAATATCTTGTGATAGTTGTTGTGGAACCTCAAAAAACTCATTTCCAACAGTATTAGTTCCCTGTGAGGTTAAGAATGAAAATTCATCAGTGAAATAAGCATTGTAGAAAAGATTTAATTGAGATTTCTTTAATACTACATCTTTAAAGAAATATCGTAGCCCCGCGTTCATGGTAAAGAATGGAGTGTTTGGAACATCTATTTCAATACCTTGATTTATAATTTTTAAATCGAAACGAGATACATTAAAGTTGAGACCAAAATTTTTGTTGTAAGAGTAATTAACTTGAGCATCTATACCCTTAGACGTACCACTACCTTGATTTACGTAAACAATTAATTCGTCATCGACATTTAATGACGTTTCAATAGGGAGACCAATTCTATCTTTAATATTTCTTGTGAAAACGTTTGTAGAAACAGTGAAATCATGTTTTTTGATATTAAAAGAGCCAAATCTGAACCCAAGATTATAGTTATCACTACTTTCTGGGTCTATGCTAGAATTGGCAACTACGTTATCTCCATCATCACCAAAAACCTCTGTTTCATTGGGTAGGCGAATAGCTTTTTCTGCAGATGCCAAAAGTGTTATGTTTGGTACAAGCTCATATGAAGCAGCAAAACCATACCCGTCATATTTCTTATTACTACTAACAACTTCATCAACAATAACATCGTTTCCGTTAGAATCAGTTTCTATAGCAGGATCAACACTTACAGTCTTTTGCTGATAATGTTTTCCAAATAGACTTGCTTTTAACTTTTCATCGAATGCGGTTACTTCATAGGATAAAGAATAGATGTTTTTATGTAAATCTCTTGTGCCAAGGAAGGTGTTTTCCAATACAGATCTTAGGGCATCACTATCTTCTCTATCAATTCCGCTATATACATGATTTACAGTTAATTTATGATTGTCGTTAATAGCATATGATACCCCAGTTCTAATTGAAGCTACATTTCTTTTAATTTTTGCTAGGGTAGGACCGCCCTCTTGTTGAGAACGCCATGTATATTGATATTCATTTCCTCTAAAATCTATTGCTCGTTCTCCGTTCCAGCTGTATGCCCAAGAAACAGTATCGTTAACTACACGGTTTCTTTTTCCGTACAAACCGTTTACGGAAACATCAAGTCCTTTGGTGAATAGATTTTTCTTTTGATAATTTATACTTCCCAATAGCGCATCAGACTCTAAAAATCTATCCTTGTAAGGTGTTATAGTCATAAAGGCTCCGTGCTGCACCTCTTTATAATCATCAGAACCGGTAATGCCTATAAAAAATTGATCTGCCCATTTTACATCGGTAAAACCAATTTCGGCTCTCCCTCCAGTAGATCTATAAGCATCATTAAATCTTCTTGCTGTTATAGGTGTTTGTACGCCTCCTAAACCTGTAACAACGACACTTCTACCTGATACTTTATAGTCATTGTCAGAATAGTTATGGAAAAGAGATGCTTTAACGGTAAAGCCTGATTTTTCAAAACGATATAATCCATTAACATTAGTTTGTAAAGTGTTGAACGATCCGTAAGATACAGAAGCATTGAAATTTGTTTTTGCATCGTTATGCAGCACTATATTTATTGCCCCACCTAAAGCATCATCTGCTAAATGCACTGGTACCACACCTTTGTAAACCTCAATATTTTTAATCATTGAAGGCGGAATGCTGTTAAGGTTAAATGAGTTTCCATAAGTAGAAATAGGGATTCCGTCGATAAATATGCGCACCGAGTTTCCAGATAGCCCATTTAAACTATAAGTAACTTCTGAACCGAGTCCACCGTTTTGGCGAATTTTAACTCCTACTGTAGTGTTTAATAATTCATTGGTTTGAATATTTCGTAAGCTAGCTTCTTCCGTATTTATTGCATTTACCGCAAAACCCTTAGTTTCAATTTGGGTTTCTTTGGTTTTACCTTTTACGGTTACTTCATCTAAATTTTCTGTGGATTCTTGTAGGGTGAAATTTATCTCTTTTAATCTGGTATTTTCACTAAGCTTAAAAGTCTTAAAGCGTGTAGTATAACCAACAAAGGATACAATTAGCTTATGCTCTCCTTTGGGTACTTTATTAATAGTGAAATACCCATTTTCATTGGTGAGAACACCAAGCTTTGTGCCTTCTATAAGAACACTTGCAAAAGGTAATGGAGTGCCCGATGTGTCTTTTACTGTCCCTGAAATTGAACTAAAAATATCTTGCCCTTGAACAGTTGTAAATAATACTAAAAGAATTGCCGTTAAGAAGTTTTTCATTTGAATTTAAAAAAGCTACTAATGTTTATTAAGATTTAGTCTAAATAAATTAGTTTTGCAAATCTAACGCAGGATTGAAAAGGGAAGTGCCGAGAAAGGAATTTAAACATACGCGAAAGGAAGTAATGCTTTGCGATAGAAAATGTATATGAATATAGAGTTGCTACGTAAAGAAATAAGGGTAAAGGAGTTGTTTGAAAATAGCTACATTAATAACTCTGTGCAGTTCAATGAAGTAGAGGTGACAACCAAGGATAATACTTCATTTATAAGAGGCGCAGACTTTTCTAATACAAAATTAATTCAACAATTTGATTCTGAGATTTGTGTAACGAGTGATGAACATTTAATTAAATTTCATTTTTCTTTAGAGGGAGCTTACAATTATCAACCTTTAAGACATATAAAATATTTGGTACAAATTCCAGAAAATCACTGCAATATGTTTTATTATCCAACTACAGAAGGTAGAGATATTTTCTTTAAGAGTAACGCTAAGTTGTTTGAGATTTATGTTAAGCCTAGTCTTTTACAAAATCTTTTAGGGACTGAATTTGAAAATTCTTTTAAGAAATTAAAAGAGGCTATTGTCAATTCTAATTCATTTGTATTATGGGACAAAAGTAAATTTATACCTCCTAACATTCGAAGCAAGATAAATGAGATTATACAATGTCCGTATAAAGGCGAGATCAGAAAGACATATTTAGAAAGTAAGCTTACGGTACTATTAATAGATTTTCTACTGGGTAGACAGACTTCTAAACTTTCCAAGAACAATATAAAATTGTTGAATTCAGATTATTTGGCGTTGGTGAAAGTTGAGGCTTACATAAGAAATAACCTCAAGGAACCATTAAAAATTTTAGACTTAGCAGACATAGCTGGTTTTAATACTACAAAATTAAAAAGAGATTTTAAAAAAGTATATGGTGTTCCTGTATTCAAATATATAACTGCGTTGAGAATGGAGGCTGCCAAATCTTTAATTACGCAAGACGGCGCAACCATTGCATTTGCAGCATACGAAGTGGGTTATGCTAATCCACAACATTTTACTACTGCCTTTAAAAGAACTATGGGGTATCTGCCAAGTGAGCTAAAACCTGCGGTTGAGTAATTCGGATTTATTTGCAGTTGTTTTATAATTTTTATTGAATGGAAAATTTATTTAATTAGCATCTTAAGAATATGTTCAACACCATTATCATCATTACTCAAAGTTTCGTACTTGGCAATTTTCTTCACATTAGGATGAGCATTTTTCATGGCAAAGCCAAAATCAGACAATGCGAGCATTTCTAGATCATTGTTGTAGTCACCGAATACCATTATCTCATCTGAACCAACATTGTAGCTTTTCATTAATTTTTCTAATGCGTATCCTTTATTGGCATTCATACTTGAAATGTCTAACCAATTTTCTCCAGAAACTTTTACTTTCAAATTATCTTCAAAGTGTTTTACGTAAGGATAAATATGTTGCTCAGAACTTTCAAAATGATATATGGCAATTTTAATCACTTCAGATTTGAAGTTAGATAGATGTTCCACTATTTCAAATTCAGTATAATATTCAGCTAATTTTTCGACAAATTCGTTAGACTTGTTGGTTAGGTATGCTTTATGTTTAGTGCAAATAACAGGATGAATTCCAGGTATTTTATCAAGTGTTTTCAGTATATCCTCAACGTAATGTTTGTCTAGTGGCGTAGCTAGAAGCTCAGTTTGCTGTTTCATGGCAAAACCTCCATTTTCTGCAATTACAATGATATCATCTTTAATAGTATATAATTTATCAATTATACTATTGTATTGTCTGCCACTTGCGGCTACAAAGGTTATACCTTGAGATTTTAACCCTTTAAAGAGTTCAAAGAATTGGTCACTAACTTCATGTTGTGAGTTTAAAAGAGTCCCATCCATATCAGAAACAACCATTTTTATCTTTGATAAATCCATATACATTAAATTTTGCAGCAAAGATATTTGAATGCCGGTTAACAAGGGGATGGTATAGCTTAAAGTTTTACCTTTATTTAATTAATTATATATGATGAAGTTGTTTCAAAAAGAGGTAGTTCTACCTTCATATTCAAGAGGGTTTCACATTGTTACAAATCAAATTGTTTCAAAAATACCAGAGATAGAAAAAATAAATAACGGTTTCCTTCAGGTATTCATAAAACATACTTCTGCAAGTCTTACCATTAATGAGAATGCGGATCCCACTGTAAGAGAAGATTTTGAATCGCATATTAATATTTTAGTTCCGGAAAATGCCTCATATTACAAACATGACTATGAAGGATCAGATGATATGCCGGCGCATATTAAATCTTCATTAATGGGAGCATCTGTGCAAGTGCCGGTGACTAATGGTAGATTAAACATGGGTATATGGCAAGGAATTTACCTGTGTGAACACAGAAATTATGCCTCAGGTAGAAACCTTGTATTGACATTATGGGGAATTTGATTTAAATTAAGGTCAATAAAAATAAAGGAATTATGACAACTGAAGAATCTATATTAAACAAGATACAAATACTCATTACTAATCATTTTGAAACACCTGAAATGGCTTTTAATTTTTTTGATAAGGATAATGATCAGAAACTTACAAAAGGAGAGATAGTAAAGCTATTGAAGGATGCTGAAATAAGCGGATTTATTAGAGGTATTGTAGGGTCAAAACTTATAGAAGGATATGATAAAAATGGTGACGAATTAATAGACTGGGAAGAATTTAAATTGGCCATTGCTAAAATTAAAAAATCCGATTCGTGAGAATCGGATTTTTCAAAAAGTGAGATTGTTATTAATTTATTTTACCTGATCTACAACTGCCTTAAAGGCGTCTGGGTGGTTCATTGCTAAATCTGCAAGAACTTTTCTGTTAAGTTCTATGTTATTAGCTTTTACTTTTCCCATAAATTGAGAGTAAGACATTCCGTGTTGTCTGGCACCTGCATTAATACGGGTAATCCATAATGAACGGAAAGTTCTTTTCTTGTTTCTACGGTCTCTATAAGCATATAACATTGCTTTTTCAACCGCATTTTTGGCTACTGTCCAAACGTTTTTACGTCTTCCAAAGTAACCTTTGGCTTGCTTCATAACCTTTTTTCTTCTGGCTCTTGAAGCTACTGCATTTACTGATCTTGGCATTTTTTTCTAATTTTTTGTAGTAGGCGCCCTCTTTATTTTAAGGAACTTTTATGGCCTAACTCCATGGTTAATAATTTTACCTTTTAAAGAACTTAGTTTACTTTAAACGTAACTGCTCTTTAATACTGTTAACATCTGCTTGATGAACTAAACCATCATGTGTTAACTTTAGCTTACGCTTTTTAGACTTTTTAGTCAAGATGTGACTCTTAAAAGCGTGCTTTCTTTTAATTTTACCTGTACCTGTAAGCTTAAAACGCTTTTTAGCACTGGATTTTGTTTTTTGTTTAGGCATTTTCTCCTAGTTTATATATTAATCTCACTTTGCATGCTAAACGCTGCCCACAATTGCAAGCAGCGTTTAGTATTTTATAAATACATTCGGTAGCAGAGCTAAGCCGAATTATTATTTTACTTTCCTTTAGTCTTAGGGGCAATGAACATGGTCATACGCTTACCTTCTAATTTAGGCATCTGTTCTACCTTTCCTAATTCTTCTAATTCAGAAGCTAGTTTTAATAGTAAAATTTCACCTTGATCTTTATAAACTATAGAACGACCTTTAAAAAATACATACGCTTTTAATTTAGCTCCTTCTTTTAGAAACTTTTCGGCATGCTTCTTTTTAAAGTCATAATCATGATCATCTGTATTAGGACCAAATCTTATTTCCTTTACTACAACCTTGGAAGCTTTCGCTTTCATGGCTTTATCCCTTTTCTTTTGTTCGTATAAAAACTTTTTATACTCCATTATTTTACAAACAGGAGGATCTGCTTTTGGTGAAATTTCCACCAAATCCAAACCTAATTCTACTGCTTTCTCAAGAGCCTGAGGAAAAGGATATACACCTACTTCAACATTGTCACCTACCAACCTAACTTTTGGGGCCGTTATCTTTTCATTGATATTGTGGGGATTCTTATTTTCCCTTCTAGGTTGTGGTCGAAATCTTTTACGTATTGCTATGACTAAATAATTTTAATTAAACTTTTATTCTTTAAACGTCTTTAAGGTACTATTTATTTCTTTGTTGACCAAGTCTGTAAACATAGTTACGTCAATCGCTCCTAAGTCTTCACCTCCGTGTTTACGTACAGAAATCGTGTTTGCGACTTCGTCATTTTCCCCAACGATAAGCATAAATGGTATCTTACTCATTTCTGCTTCTCGTATTTTCTTGCCAATAGTCTCGTTTCTACTATCGATAAGGGCGCGAATTTCGTTATTTTCTAGGGATTTTAAAACTTTTTCAGCATATTTTTCATGTTTTTCGCTAACAGGAAGAATAATAGCTTGTTCAGGGGTTAACCATAATGGGAAATTACCACCAGTATGTTCTAATAATAATGCTATGAAACGTTCCATACTTCCAAAGGGAGCACGGTGAATCATTACTGGTCTATGTAATTCGTTATCACTGCCCTTATAAGTTAAATCAAACCTTTCTGGTAAATTATAATCTACTTGAATTGTACCTAGTTGCCATTGTCTACCTAAGGCATCTTTTACCATGAAATCTAACTTAGGACCATAAAAAGCAGCTTCCCCACTTTCTATAACATAATTTAGCCCTTTTTCCTTGGCGGCATTTATTATGGCCTGTTCTGCTTTTTCCCAGTTTTCAACTGATCCAATGTATTTATCAGGATTGTCTAAATCGCGTACAGATACTTGTGCGGTAAAGTTGTCAAAACCTAATGATCCCAAAACATATAAGGATAGGTCAATAACATTTTTAAACTCTTCGTCAAGTTGATCTGGTGTACAGAAAATATGTGCATCATCTTGAGTGAATCCTCTAACTCTTGTAAGTCCATGGAGTTCTCCACTTTGTTCGTACCTATATACTGTACCGAATTCAGCAAATCTTTTTGGAAGTTCTCTATAGCTAAAAGGCTTTGCATTATAAATTTCACAATGATGAGGGCAGTTCATTGGTTTTAACAAGAACTCCTCATCTTCCTTAGGGGTGTGTATTGGCTGAAAACTATCGGCACCATACTTTTCATAATGTCCAGAAGTAACATAAAGTTCTTTTTGACCAATATGTGGTGTAACTACCATTTCATATCCAGCTTTCTTTTGAGCCTTTTTTAGAAATTGCTCAAGTCGTTCACGTAATGCTGCTCCTTTAGGTAGCCATAAAGGTAAACCTTGACCAACTTTTTGAGAGAAAGTGAATAGTTCTAATTCTTTGCCTAATTTTCTATGATCACGCTTTTTAGCTTCTTCTAAAAGCTCAAGATATTCTGTAAGCTCTTTTTGTTTTGGAAAGGATATACCATATATACGAGTAAGTTGAGGATTGTTTTCGTTTCCTCTCCAATATGCACCGGCAACACTTAAAATTTTGATTGCTTTTACAATGCCTGTATTAGGTATATGTCCACCTCTACACAAATCTGTAAATGTATCGTGATCACAAAACGTTATGGTTCCGTCTTCTAAATTCTCTATCAATTCTACTTTGTACTCGTTTCCTTGCTTTTTATAAAAGGATAAAGCATCAGCTTTTGATACTTCTCTCATTTTATATTCATGCTTGCCTCGAGCTATCTCTATTGCCTTTTTTTCAATGGCAGGAAAGTCTTTATCAGATATGGAGCCATTTGGGAGTTCTATATCATAATAGAATCCGTTATCTATCGCTGGACCTATTGTTAATTTTACTCCAGGATAAAGTTCTTCTATAGCTTGTGCTACAATATGTGAGGTAGAATGCCAAAAAGCAGTTTTGCCTTCCTTATCATTCCAAGTGTATAATACTAAGCTGCCGTCAGTTTCTAATGAGGTGACAGTTTCAACAATGGTATTGTTGAATTTTGCTGAAATTACATTACGGGCTAATCCCTCGCTAATGCTTTTTGCAACCTCCATAGGGGTTGTTCCTTTTTCAAACTCCTTAACCGATCCATCGGGTAGTGTAATTTTAATCATTTGTCTTACATATTATAGGGGTGCAAAGATAATATGAACTATCCACGTCTACAATAGAATGGTGTTATGATTTGCTTTTTGGTTTTGTTGGGGTAGATGTATGTCATGTTGCATAGGGTTGTAGGGGGTTATCCGGTCATATATATGATAGGTCAATAATGGTTCGGTATTGCATCTATAATTAAAAAGCAGTGATGTAATATTATTTCAGAGTTATAAAAACCTGTAAACAAAGGTGTTGAGTGTTGGTGCAAAAAACTTTGTTTATTTTGTTTTAAAAGTAGTTGTGTATTTAGAAATAGTGTGTACATTTGCACCCCGCAAACGAGGAAGATAAGTTCTGAATCGGGGGTCGGAAAGTTCATGTACATGTTGTTTTAGGTTGGCGAAAAAAAGAAAGAATATTTTTTTTCAAAATAAGTTGCCAGGTTAAAAAACAGTTGTATATTTGCAGCCGCTTAGGGAAACACCTAAGGAAAACGAAGCAAGGGAATCGAGAGATTCGATGCCGAGTTGATAGAAGTTCATTGAAATATTGTGGAGATAAGAATCGAGAATAGGTGAGGACCTGTTCGAGAGGAACAAGAATTAAGGAAACATACAATTTAGTATATCGTAAGGTATATATAAGGAATTGAATCGAGAGTCGGGGCCGGGAGAGATTTGGACTTCGTTGGGACGAATATTTACAAAACAACGATGAAGAGTTTGATCCTGGCTCAGGATGAACGCTAGCGGCAGGCCTAACACATGCAAGTCGAGGGGTAACAGGGAGCTTGCTCCGCTGACGACCGGCGCACGGGTGCGCACCGCGTATGGAACCTACCTTGTACAGGGGAATAGCCCAGGGAAACTTGGATTAATGCCCCGTGGTACCATGACCCGGCATCGGGATATGGTTAAAGCCTTCGGGCGGTACAAGATGGCCATGCGTCCCATTAGTTTGTTGGTAAGGTAACGGCTTACCAAGACTACGATGGGTAGGGGCCCTGAGAGGGGGATCCCCCACACTGGTACTGAGACACGGACCAGACTCCTACGGGAGGCAGCAGTGAGGAATATTGGACAATGGAGGAGACTCTGATCCAGCCATGCCGCGTGCAGGAAGAATGCCCTATGGGTAGTAAACTGCTTTTATACGGGAAGAAAAAGAGCTACGTGTAGCTTACTGACGGTACCGTAAGAATAAGGACCGGCTAACTCCGTGCCAGCAGCCGCGGTAATACGGAGGGTCCGAGCGTTATCCGGAATTATTGGGTTTAAAGGGTCCGTAGGCGGGCCGATAAGTCAGGGGTGAAAGTCTGCCGCTCAACGGTAGAACTGCCTTTGATACTGTCGGTCTTGAGTTATAGTGAAGTTGCCGGAATATGTAGTGTAGCGGTGAAATGCATAGATATTACATAGAACACCGATTGCGAAGGCAGGTGACTAACTATATACTGACGCTGATGGACGAAAGCGTGGGGAGCGAACAGGATTAGATACCCTGGTAGTCCACGCCGTAAACGATGGATACTAGCTGTCCGGAACCTTGAGTTCTGGGCGGCCAAGCGAAAGTGATAAGTATCCCACCTGGGGAGTACGTTCGCAAGAATGAAACTCAAAGGAATTGACGGGGGCCCGCACAAGCGGTGGAGCATGTGGTTTAATTCGATGATACGCGAGGAACCTTACCAGGGCTTAAATGCATATTGACAGGTCTAGAGATAGATTTTCCTTCGGGCAATTTGCAAGGTGCTGCATGGTTGTCGTCAGCTCGTGCCGTGAGGTGTCAGGTTAAGTCCTATAACGAGCGCAACCCCTACCGTTAGTTGCCAGCATGTCATGATGGGGACTCTAACGGGACTGCCGGTGCAAACCGTGAGGAAGGTGGGGATGACGTCAAATCATCACGGCCCTTACGTCCTGGGCCACACACGTGCTACAATGGCAGGTACAGAGAGCAGCCATGTCGCAAGGCAGAGCGAATCTATAAAACCTGTCACAGTTCGGATCGGGGTCTGCAACTCGACCCCGTGAAGCTGGAATCGCTAGTAATCGGATATCAGCCATGATCCGGTGAATACGTTCCCGGGCCTTGTACACACCGCCCGTCAAGCCATGGAAGCCGGGAGTGCCTGAAGTCCGTCACCGTAAGGAGCGGCCTAGGGCAAGATCGGTAACTAGGGCTAAGTCGTAACAAGGTAGCCGTACCGGAAGGTGCGGCTGGAACACCTCCTTTCTAGAGATTGTCCTTTAAGGACGGTCCCTGACGAAGTGAAGAATGGAACTACGGTCCCGGTCTTTTGATTTAATAATAGTTTCTTTAGTAAATGTTCCAATAAATGATCTCCATAATTATGATATATAAGTAATTGCTTTTTTTGCGAGGTATTTATACCGAGAGGAAAGAGTAGGGACAGTCCCATAGCTCAGCTGGTTAGAGCGCTACACTGATAATGTAGAGGTCGGCAGTTCGAGTCTGCCTGGGACTACAAACAAGAAAATCGTTTAGCAATAGGCGATACGTTCATTAAGTATTGAAGGAAATTTTAGAAGTTGGTTAAGACCAGTTTACAGTACGCGGTATGCGGTACACAGTACAACAGCATAAAAACTGGTTACTGGTTACTGATCACCGGCAACTTAAAACGGGGGATTAGCTCAGCTGGCTAGAGCGCCTGCCTTGCACGCAGGAGGTCATCGGTTCGACTCCGATATTCTCCACAGCGACGAAAGTCGACAACGTTCATTGACATATTGGAACAGGAGGTAATACATTTTTAATGTATTGCCGACTAAAAAAGAAAGAAACACGAATCTTTATTAAGTAAAGAGTACGAATAAAATAGAATAGATTAAAGATCTGGCGACAAGCTGGAAAAGGGCGTATGGGGAATGCCTAGGCTCTCAGAGGCGAAGAAGGACGTGATAAGCTGCGAAAAGCTACGGGGATCGGCACACACGATATGATCCGTAGATATCCGAATGGGGCAACCCGGCATATTGAAGATATGTCATGGCGTAAGCCAAGCAAACCCGGGGAACTGAAACATCTAAGTACCCGGAGGAGGAGAAAACAAAAGTGATTCCGATAGTAGCGGCGAGCGAAATCGGATTAGTCCAAACCGTACATGTTCCGGCATGTGCGGGGTTGTAGGACCACGACATTCGAGGTGTAATGAACTAGAACGCTTTGGAAATAGCGACCATAGAGGGTGATAGTCCCGTATAGGTAAAGAGCATTTAGATAGTGGTATCCTGAGTAGTGCGGGGCACGTGAAACCCTGTATGAATCCGGCGGGACCATCCGCCAAGACTAAATACTCCTGAGAGACCGATAGTGAACCAGTACCGTGAGGGAAAGGTGAAAAGAACCGTGAATAACGGAGTGAAATAGATCCTGAAACCATACGCTTACAAGCGGTCGGAGCCCATATGGGTGACGGCGTGCCTTTTGCATAATGAGCCTACGAGTTACTTTTACTAGCAAGGTTAAGGACTTCAGGTCCGGAGCCGTAGCGAAAGCGAG
>NZ_JHZW01000001.1:267500-272382 GCF_000688315.1 Maribacter sp. Hel_I_7
TTAGGATTCATACTCTAATCTCTTGTTCTATTTTTGTCCTAAACTTTATAGGAATAATCACTTAATAGAATGGTTGATAATACGATTGTTCGATATAATAAGAACCGATTTAAATGTCTTACTTAAAATTCTTAGAGAAAGAAGAAAAGTTCAATACCATTTCACACGGTATAGGTGCATTATTGGCTATTGTAGGTATGGTATTATTGATTAAGTCAAATAGTCATAAATCTGAGTATGCAACGTGGGGAATAGTAATATATAGTTTGTCATTAATAAGCATGTTATTAATATCTACGATATATCATGCAGTCGATAATAAAATTTGGAAACTAAGAATAAGAATTCTTGACCATATAAATATCTATTATCTAATAGTGGGCACGTATACTCCTGTTGCTTTAATAACACTTATAAATGGTAATGGATGGTTGATTTTCTTTGCTGTATGGGGTATTGCTATTGTTGGGACTATTTTAAAGCTTTTTTTTACAGGTAAATATGAAATTGTTTCATTACTTCTTTATCTGGCAATGGATGGTTAATAGTATTTGATTTTGAAAACTTAGTAGATAATACTTCTGAATTAGGAATTCAATTGTTGATGTTAGGAGGAGCTTTTTATACTATAGGTATCGTATTCTATGCTGTAAGAAAAATTCCTACAATCATTTTGTTTGGCACCTTTTCGTTTTAGCTGGTGCAATATGTCATTGGTTCTTTATCTATTTAGACATTATTTAAGGGCTAGCCCTTGTTCTGTTAATTATGAATCTATAATATCTTTATATTCTTCGTAAAATGACTCTATTTGATACATAGAAGTATTCAAGAATTCCATTGTTTGTCTCCAAGTGTTTTTATTGTGAATAGAAACATCGTTTATTTGAACGTAAACCCTTGAAATATCTTTTTGGCTATCTAGTATAAAGAAGTCTTCATAAATAGCCTCAGGAAGATATTCATCTATTAATATTGATTTTAGAGCTACCAGTTGGTCCCAAACTTTCACACGTTGTTCTAGATCTGAATCTACATCAATGGAAACCATTGCCATTTTTAAATTAAAATGAAACTTAAAGGATAGTCCTTTGACCTTAGTTTTATACAAAGTCCATTTATTTGGAAATGATTTTCCAAAAGCAATCCAAAATTCTTCACGTAATTTTCTAGAGTCTTCTTTACTGAACATTTATAAAAAATATGCGATTGTTATTCCTAGTATAATTACTAGTAACTTCCTTAAATTGAATTTATGACCTTCAGAACTTTCAAATAATATTACGGTAGAGATATGTAAAAATACTCCTATTACTAAAGCATTTAGATAAACACCGTATGTAGATAATAAATCAATGGTATGCGCTAAATAGGTACCTAAAGGAGTCATTATGGCAAACAATACCATAAAGAGTCCGGCTTGCACTGGCTTTAAATTAGAACCTAAAAGGAAAATACTTAATATAATCGCTATTGGAATTTGTGAATTAGAATTCCATAAATAATAGTATCATTAGTACCTATTGGAAGACCTTCAAGAAGTGAATGAATACAAAGACTGATAAAGAGTAACCATGGAAAATTTTGACTCTCTTTTGATATGTGTACATGACCGTGTTCTGCCCTTTTAGAGAAGAATTCTAAAAATATTTGAAATAGTATTCCTAACATTATGAAAACTCCAATTGACTTTGAATCAATAGTTGAATAAACTTCAGGTAGCATTTCAAATATTGTAAGTGCTAAAGAAAGCACCACTAAATGCTAGTAAAAGTTTAAAGGTTTCATTTTTTTGTGGCTTAGCTATAAAGACAAAAAGAAAACTAATTAACACTCCTAGAATTGGTAAATATAAATCATGCAGATGCTAATTAAGCTTTTAGAAAAGGAAATAGGTCATTAATTAAACTAGCGTCAAAATTAGCGTATTTTTGCGGTACGAGAAAAGATGAATATGGGTAAATAATTTTAAAATGGTCGCTAAGACCTTATTTGGTTTTGAAGAGCTTTTGTCTAAGGAACTTAGAAATCTTGGTGCCAGCAATGTTGTAGAGGGAACTAGAAATGTATCTTTTGAAGGTGATACGGGGTTTATGTACAAAGCAAATCTTTGTTGAGAACAGCTATAAAAATTATTAAACCTATTCATTCATTTCGTGTTAGGGATGAAAATGACTTATATAAAAAGATATATGCAATGGAATGGACAGAATATCTTTCTGTCAGTGAAACATTTGCTATTGATGCCACGGTAAATTCAGAACAGTTTACGCATTCATTATATGTCTCTCAAAAAACTAAAGATGCAATATAGATAATTTAGAGATACTGATGGTACTAGACCGGATGTTGATGTAAAGGATCCAGATTTGCGTATAAATATTCATATCCACAATAATGATTGTAATGTTTCTTTAGATAGCTCTGGTACTTCATTACACAAAAGGGGATATCGTACAGCAACAAATATTGCGCCTATAAATGAAGTCTTAGCTTCTGGTTACTTTTATTAAGTGGTTGGGATGGACAAAGCGATTTTTTGATCCAATGTGCGGTAGTGGAACTATGTTGACAGAAGCTGCTATGATTGCTTGTAATATACCTGCAAATATTAATAGGAAAGGTTTCGCATT
This sequence comes from Maribacter sp. Hel_I_7, assembly GCF_000688315.1. Lineage (NCBI taxonomy): Bacteria > Pseudomonadati > Bacteroidota > Flavobacteriia > Flavobacteriales > Flavobacteriaceae > Maribacter > Maribacter sp. Hel_I_7. Next base: position 270,134 of record NZ_JHZW01000001.1, read on the forward strand.
CGAAAAATGGACTGATTTTGATGCTGAACTATTTGAAAAGATTATAGACCTCTAAGCTTAAAGAAGACCAGAGAGTTTCATCATAAAATTATTGGTTATGATAAAGCGCTTCTGCAGTAAGAAAAGCCCAAGATAATATTGACAATGCTAACCTTAACGGATTATATAACTGTTGAACGAAATGACTTTTTCAAAACAGACAAACCAACAGAAGGAACGCTACATATGTGTTTTAATCCACCCATATGGTGAACGATTAGATATAGATATGGAAAACTTCTATAGCGCTATAGGAGACACTTTAAAACAAGGATATCCTGGTACAAATGCTTTGGTTTATAACCAGTAATTTACCTGCTTTAAAGTTTGTTGGGCTAAGACCTTCTCGTAAGATTAAAGTGTTTAATAGTCATTTAGAATCTCGTTTGTGAAATATGAGATGTATGAGGGTAGCAAGAAGGCAAAATATCAAAAGGGAACGAAGAATGAAACCTAAGCATAAAGTTTTAATATATAATTTTTTAGGTTTTGCCAGTCTCTTTGTTTTGTTTCGCTTTGGCTTACAAGTATTACTAACAATAGACTCTTTCTACCTAGCTGTAATTTCAGCTATTGCGGCTTCTTTTTTAGCTCCAAAATTTGCCAATTACTAAAATTGACGCATAGAGAAGATTGTAATGAAATGGGATTTTTGTAAAAGGGTTTAAAATATTATAACGCTCTTTTGTCTTGTGGGTCTTGTGGAGGTGCCGATTCTTCAATTTTTTTCTTAACCTTATTTTCTTTTTGTAAAGAGGTAAGAAATAAGATATGCTGTAATTGTATCCAACTCCAAATTACTGTCCCAAGTTACTTTGTTAAACCTGGTACATAAAGATTAGGGAAGCGCTCGTCTTCTTTTTGGCTTAATATAAGACCTAGGCGTATACTGGCACCCATATATACATTTGATATTACTTCTATTTTAGTACCAAAAACAGCCTCAATCCAAGTGGCAGAAAGTCCTGAAAATTTTTCGGGCACATCAGAGCCGTTTGCAAAACCATCTGGATTCCAATATCTATTCGTATCAAAGTATTGATAATTATTTAATGTGTTTTCAAAGGTGCTAAATGCTAGTCTAGCGCCCATGGAAATTAAATTATGCTCACCGTACCAGTTAGCATATGTATTTTTGGTTACACCTAGTTTTAGATAATTACCAGAAGTAGTAAAATTGTAAAGATCTTCTTGTCTGGTTTTTTCTTCATTTCCAAGTTCAGCAGCTAGATATAAATTCTGATTTAATCTGTAATCCGCAACTATTTCAAAACCTTTATAATTATCATCTAAAGCACCAGTAATGATTCTACTTAAATCTATACCTAACCCTAGACCATAAGATTGTTTATACTCTAACGTATCCTTTGGATTTAAATCTATGGGCTTACTTTGACTAAGTGCTAAACAAGAACATAGTAGAAATAAAAGATTAATGAAAAATCTTGACATGTGTAGAATCTGAGTTTGTGACTAGGGATTGTGTTATTTCAATATCTTGAATCCAGTTATTATCATCGGCAGTAAGGCTTCCTTGTAATTCATCATAATTGACAACAAAACCACATCCGCGAGATAGAAAATCTTCTAAACGGTTATAGGAAAAAGTAATGGTATCAACGTTTCCAGTTTCTGTGCCATCCTCATTTTCAGCAGAACTGCTAATCAATATAAAACTTGTAGCATCTTCATCTGTTTTTAAAGGAATGGATATTGTACTTACCGTACTTCTATCTGTTACAGTATTGACAGTAACATTTGTGCCAACACCTACAGCTCTTAAAGTGGTAACTTCTTTTAAAGCAGAAGTATCTGTAACATCGTAAAATTCTATAACCAAAAGAGGAGTATCTCCCTCAACACAGATATCATCTTTCTCACATGATGATGCGAAGATAATACCTAGGAAAATTAATAATCCGATTTGAAATCTTCTCATTTTAAACTTTCTTTTCTAAAAGTACAACATTTTCTACGTGATGAGTCTGTGGAAACATGTCTACTGGCTGAACTTTAGTAATTGTATACATCTCTTTCATTAATTCTAAATCTCTAGCCTGCGTAGCGCTATTACAACTAACATAAACTACTTTTTTAGGAGCGATGTTTAGTATTTGCTGAACAACGTCTTTATGCATACCATCTCGTGGAGGGTCAGTAATAATTACATCTGGCACACCATTTTGAGTAATAAATTGTTCGTTGAATAC